>CAYRFY010000406.1:0-7647 GCA_964423635.1 uncultured Armatimonadia bacterium
ACCGCGCCGACGTAGCCTCTGTAGGGCGCGGGCCTGTACCGCGCCGACGTAGCCTCTGTAGGGCGCGGGCCTGTACCGCGCCGGCGTAGCCTTTGTAGGGCGCGGGCCTGTACCGCGCCGACGTAGCCTCTGTAGGGCGCGGGCCTGTACCGCGCCGACGTAGCCTTTGTAGGGCGCGGGCCTGTACCCCGCCCATCACTCACCCATTCCCCGCGCCGCCCTCGCCACCCTCCCGCGCCCCTCCTTGACCTCCTCTTGCTTGACGCAGGCGCCCGGCGCGGTTAGCCTCTGGGCTGCCGATGCCTTCTTCCACCCATGCTTTCCCGCGGAGGCCATCATGTCCGCCCTTCCCACCGACTGCCGCGCCCTGGTCTACGACCCCGATCCACAGCGCCTGCGGATGCAACGCTTCCCCCTGCGTGGCCCCAGGATGGGCGAGGTCATCGTCCGCGTGACCCTGAGCTCGCTCTGTCGCTCCGATCTGCACACCGTCTCGGGGCGGCGCAGTCCGGGCGGCCCACTGGTCCTGGGGCACGAGATCGTCGGTGAGATCGCCGCGCTGGGCGAGAACCCTCCACGGGATGCGGCGGGGAAGAGGCTGGATGTGGGCGATCGCGTCACCTGGAGCATCGCCGCAAGCTGCGGCGAGTGCTTCTTCTGCACCCACGGATTGCCGCAAAAGTGCGTGTCGCTATTCAAGTACGGGCATCAGCTTCTGTCCTGCGACCCGCCGCTGAGTGGGGGCTTTGCGGAGTTCTGCTATCTGCCTGCGGGCACAACGATCTGCCGCCTGTGCGATGACCTGCCGGACGCGTCCGCGGTGTACGCCAACTGCGCGGTGGCCACGGCGGCGGCCATCATCCGCCAGGGCGAAGTACAGACGGGCGACAGCGTCCTGATCCAGGGCGCCGGCCTGCTGGGGCTATCGGTGGCCGCGCTCAGCGCCCGGGCGGGGGCGGCGATGGTCGCGGTTAGTGACGTCTCGCCCCAGCGCCTCGCACGGGCCGCCGAGTTCGGCGCCACCCACACGCTGAACGCCTCCGGCAACGATGGCGAGGACTTGCTCCCCCATGGCCGTGGGTTTGATGTGGCCGTGGAGGTCTGCGGGCAGGCACAGGTGATCCCATCCGGGATTGCCGCACTGCGCACCGGCGGCAGCTACATCATCGCCGGCTGCGTCTACCCCGGAGCCGCAGTGGAACTCGATATGCAGAAGATCATCTTCAAGCACCTGCGCCTGCAGGGGGTGCACAACTACGTTCCGCAAGACCTGCAGACAGCCGTGGACTTTCTCACCCATCGGCGCGGCGGCTACGGGTTCGACGGTGTGGTGGCCGAGGTGTATGCCCTCGACCAGTGGGAGCAGGCTTTCGCCCGCGCGGAGCAGGACCCCACGATTCTGCGGGTCGCCATTGCGCCGTGAGCGGCACAAACACCCCGCCTACTGCCCAACCACCTCCACCACACACAGCCGCCGCGCGGGCACGGAAAACCGCGCCTGCCCCCGGGCGTGGGTCACCTCGAATGCCACGCGCTGCGGCTCCTCGCCGCCCTCGGCGCGCACAGTCAGCACGTACCGCCCGGGCCGCAGGAGATAGAACTCGGCTCCCATCTCCCGGGTCTGCTCGCCGAAGTGGAACACCTCGGCCCGGAAGCCGTTCGGTCCCGTTTCGGTCACCAATGCCGCGATGTCGCGAGGCCCTGTCAGCCAGCGTACGGCGTTCAGCGGGAAGTACCCCAGGCTGCCCGGATCACCGGTGGCCGTGGAGTACAGGATCTCGGGCCTGGGCTGGTGGACCTCGAACTTGGGCTCCGCCAGCTTCACATCACCCGCGAAAACCGCCGGGAAGCGCAGCACCCGGTCTGTCCAGCGCACCTCGCTGGTGTAGCGCGGGAAGTTGTAGGAGAAGGCCTGCGCATTGCTGGCCAGTGCCGCCTGCAGGGGGGCTCTGTCCCCCGTCAGGAGGAAGGTCAGGTAGGGCGAGCCCCCGCCGGCCGGCAGGCCGTCGAACTCCGTGTTCCCCGTTAGCACTCGGTACTTGGCGATGGTGCCGCCGATGAAGCCCATCCTCGAGGCACACCAGGCCTCGGTGCCCGGTTCCCCCGCCGGGCGGCCCTGCTCCAGGTACTTCAGCCGTATCCGGGCCATCGACCGGATCGGCGCCAGGTACTTGTCGTTGCCCGTCATGTGATAGGTGAGTAGAAGCGCGTCGGCGAGCGCGCCCATGGCGCTGGGCCACTGATACAGCGTGGGCTCGCTGTGGTTCTGTGGGTCCCACCAGTCCTCGCCCAAACCCCCGATCGTCCCCTCGGGCCAGTGCAACGCGGCGGGGATGATCCCCGCGGGCTTGCCGTTCTCGCTCCGGGCCGTGGCATCCACCCACGTGTCCATCCAAGCACAGAACAGCTCGGTCAGCGCCGGGTCGCCGGTGCGCTGCCACAGCAGCAGCGCCGGCTGGATCGCCCGCACGTGGTACGGCGTGTCGCAGGCCTTCTGCGGGTCCTCGTGCACCCTCTCGGAACTGAAGTACGTGCTCTTGAACTGCAGAAAGCCCCGCTCATTGTAGCCGGTCCAGACCTCGCGCATCAGCTCCGCAAGACGCATCGCCCGGCTGCGCCACACCAAGTCATCGGGCGCAAGGTGCATCATGGGCAGGATCGTGTCCGTCGAGTCCTCGGCCGAATGCTCCACATCCGTCATCCGGCTCATGTACCCGCCCTGCATGTAGTCCTGGCCCATCACCGCTTCCGAAAACCTGCTTTGGGCGGCGGTGATCTTGGGGTCCTCGAAAGCGATCATCGCCGGCACCCACCACCGCCACATCTCGCAGTCATCGCCCCAGCCGCCGCCGAATGCACCGCTCTCCTGCTGGCGGTTGTCGATCCACCAGTGGATGATGTCGGCGATGGCCTCCAGCCCGGCGCGCTGCTCCACGGCCCACTGCGGCGCCCCCTCCACCGCGGGCCAGTCCTTCTCCCACGGCAGGCCCTCCCCCAGGTACATGCGCGCGATGCGGTTGTCGGGGAATGCGGCATGATACTTCTCGAACAAATCGCGAGCGGTGGCGAACCACTCGGCACGCTTGTCCGGATCGCTCCAGATGTTGCCGCTCTGGATGGTGGCGGCAAACACCGCGCGGCCGCGGTACAGGTACGTCAGGGGGTAGAGGGGCGAGGTCTGCGAGATTCCGAAGTCGTAGTCGCGGGTCTTGTAGATCGGGCCGGAGAAGAAGGACAGGCGCTTGCCGTCCACCCACTGACGGATGAAGTCCAGGAGCCTGTCCAGGTCGGCCTTGAGGGCGTCGTCCAGGTGGGCCTCCTGTCGGAGGTCCTCCAGGATTGCCAGGCGTACCGCATCATCGTCGGCGTTCCCGGCGCGTCCGATGGCGTCCCGGGTGGCGCGATCTATCTCGGCGGCAGCGGAGCAGGCGAGAAGTAGGAGGAACACAGCGCAGAGCACGGCCGGAGTGCGGTGGTGGGTGCTGAGCATGGGGCAGACCTCCCCGTGGCGTAGCCGGCGCGAACCATATGCCGATGTGGGCGCGCTTCTTTGTGTTTGGAGCGAGTTTTGGGGCTCGTCCCAGCCGTTTGCTTCAGCCGTTCGCAACCCTGTAGGTCGGCTCCCGCCACCCGGCCGTGGCACCGACCCGAGGCGAACCTCCGCGCCGTACTCGTCGGTCTACTGCGGAGCTTCGCCGGATTCGTCCGCAAAGAGCCTGTGGTCTGCCCGATGCGAAGCAGGGTCGGCGGGGCCGGGGCAGTTCGCGTCGGCGGAAGCCTCTCCGGCTCGCGACCGAGACCTCATGCTCCCGCCGCCGCCAGTCCCTCCAGCCAGTCCACCCAGCGGTCGAAGTGCGGACATCTGTCTCGCATTGTGCGAAGACCGATGTCGATGGCCGTCAGGGAGCCGGCCGCCACCTTGTCATATCGCGGCACCTGCCGCCTGATGCGCTTCGACGGTGCCGTCTGGGCTCCGTCATCGATCCACTCCGGACCCGGAAAGTCGTCCGTCTCGCGCGCCAGTGCATCGATGGGCGTGGTCGCAGCCGGGTAGTGGTTGGCGAGCTTGCGAATGTCGGAGAACAGCAAGGCCTCGAACTCGTGAAGCTGGATGTACGGGTGGAACCGGTGGTCCGCGATATCGCGCTCGATCGCGGCCTCGACCCGCTCCACCCGACGGTATGGGTCCGGCGTCTGGTCCCTGGTCGTGAACCCGGGGACGTCGCCGGGCAGCGCGTACAGGTCAACCATCGTTGTTACCCGAGCCCGGCGTCGCCCGTGCTGCTTGATAGCCCTCCATATGTCATCGCGAAGAGCCTGATAGCAGGTGATGCTCCCACCTCTGGCCGGGTTGCGCTTCCTGCGCACTCCCGTTTGCACGGGGCGCGGAAAGATACCCAGTGGGAACAGGTGGGGATACAGCAGCTCGCCGACGAAGGCCTCCTCGGTCGGCCCCTCGACGATCACCAATGCCTCGATCATCGGCCCGGCCTCCCCCCGATGACGTTCTTCTCCCACAGTTCGCTAAGCGAGTACTCCTCAAGCCAGTTCGCCAGCTCATCGGGCTCGACGCGAGAGAAGAGGCTCTCGCCTTCATGCCTGTCAACGACTACCACATCTCCAGGCTCGAACTCATCAAGCAGGGGGACAGATTGGGTGGCGAGGATGACTTGAGCCACGCCCCGCAGGGACCGCACCATGGAGCCCAGCAGGTTGATGGCGTAAGGGTGCAGTCCCAGCTCGGGTTCGTCGATGACGATCAGCTCGGGCAGCGTCTCCTCCGGCTGCAGGAGCAGGGCGGCCAGCGCCATGAACCGCAACGCGCCATCGGAGATGTGGTGTGGACGCAGTAGATAGTCGCGCCCGACCTCTCTCCAGTTGAGCATCACGTCGTCAGGGCTCAGCACCAGCGGCTCCAAATCGAAGTCGTCGAAGAAGGGCGCGGCCAGCCGAATCGTCTTCACGATTCGCTGGTAATACTGAGGCCTGGTCTCTCTCAGCCCGTACAGGAACGGGGCCAGGTTGCCGCCGTCACTTCGCACATACCGGTTGTCGTGCTTGTAGTGCTGCTTGCGGATGGCCGCCGAGGCCGAGGTGTCGTGGAACTGGTAGACTTGCCAGGCGCGCATGCAGCCCAGGGCGGCGGCGGCTCGCTGGTTCCCGCTTCGCCCCGCGTCCGGCACCGCCGACTCCCTGTGGCCACTGCCCAGGCCCTCGGGCGTACCTGCTCGTCCCGCGTTCCTGTGCGTGAAGGCCACCGTCTCATCGGCGAACACCAGCGTGTCCGGCGCGGCGTCAAACAGCCGGGCGTGGTAGCGGTTGGTGCCTTTGTCGGTCTCATACTCCAGGTCCAGGGTCATCTGCGGCGTTGTCTTCGCCCCGTAGTGGAGGATGCTGTCGGCGCCGCCGCTTTCCCCGATCCACTGCTGCAGGGCCCCGGTCATGGCGAAGTTGAGCATCCGCAGCACGGATACGAAGTTCGACTTCCCGGCGCCGTTGGCCCCGATGAGGACGGTCAGGTCGCCCAGTTCCAGGTCCATCTCCCGGATCGACTTGAACCCCGCCACGGTGACCCGGCTCAGGCGGTTCATCGCCATCCCTCCCGTTCTCCATCGATATCCGGCACCCAGCGGCGAAAGCCGGCCCTGCTCGGGCGCACCTGTGAGGTCCCATTTCCTGCGCATGGCGAGGCCGGATACTGGCCGCGCCTCACAGATAGGACCGGCCCGGCGACCCACCCAATACGAAGTATACAGAACCCGGCCTGCAGAGCAAGGCCCCGAGCTGCCTGTGCAAGCCGATGCCGGCGAGGTGTCCCACCGGCCCCCCCCCGGCAGGCCTACCCGCCGTCCGAGGCGAACTAGCCCCATGCCCTACCCGCGCTGCCGGCGCCCGAGCGATCAGCCGGGCCGCGCCTGCCGGCGAGCTCGCTGTCTCGGGAGGTCACCATGTATAGACTGCCGGCCGCTTTGTTCCTTGCGCTCGTATGTTCCGTCGCACCGGCCCAGCCACAGGACGCCCTGCTTTTGCACTATGCCTTCGACGAGGGGCAGGGCACCGTCGCCACCGACGCCTCTGCCAATGCCCTGAACGCCACCGTCGGCGCCGCCTGGACGGATTCGCCCTCCGGCAAGGCTCTCTCCCTCGACGGTCAGTCCGCCGGAATCGTACGTGTTCAGATCCCCGAGGAGCTTCGGTTCGGCAAGGGCTCCTGGACCTTCAGCGCGTGGCTCAAGCCCGCGCAGTTCACGATCGAGGACCCCCAGAACCAGCGGCGCGTCTTCGCCTTCGGCACGTATCCGGATGCCTACCTGGTCATCGACATCTTCAGCAACGGCCGGCCGGGATACTACTTCTGCTACCGCGACGAGGCCGACAAGATCGTCTCCACCGGCGGGTCGGCCGCCTCCGGCCTCAAACTGGACGAGTGGGCCTTCGTGGCCCTGGTCTGCGACCGGGACAAGAGGCGGGTGGAGATCTACATCAACGGCTACAGCCAGGGCGCCACGACGATACCCGCCGGCTTCGCCGGCGACTTCTCCCTGGGCGGCGAGCTGACCCTGGGCAGTGGCTGGCACAACTACTGGGGCCTGATGGACGAGGCCCGGGTGTACCGGCGGGCTCTGTCGCGCCCCGAGATCAAGGCCGAATTCGCGCGCCTCAAAGACATCTTCGGCGCCGTCGAATCGCCGGAGGCCATCGCCGCAGAGAAACGGGAGTTGCTCATGCAGGAGTTCTCCAAGACGCATGACCTCTGGGCCGCCGGCGACTTCGCCGCGGTCCGTGCCGCCTGCGCGGCCCTCGTCGGCTCAACCGATGTCCCCGCCGCCCTGCGCAGCTATGCCCACCTCCGCATCGCCCAGAGCCATGCCGCCGAGGGCAACGGGGAAGCGGCGAAGGCGCAGTACGCCCAGATCGCCGCCGCCGCCGACTATCCGGAGGTTCACCGCGAGGAGGCCGAAGACTGCGTGGCGGAGATCGACCGCGTGGCCCAAGGGCTGCCCGCCCGGGACCCGGCCGCCTCGCGAACCAACGTCCCCGCAATCGTGCAGTTCGCCGCCGAGCTATTCGTCTCCCCGGATGGCGATGACGCCAACGACGGCAGCGCGCAGCGGCCGCTGGCGACCCTCCAGCGGGCCCGCGACCTTGTGCGACGCATCGGCACCGATGGGCCGATTGCCGTGAACGTCCTGCCCGGCGAGTACCGGGTCACCGGACCCTTGCAGCTCACGGCCGAGGACTGTGGCAGGCCCGATGCCCCTGTGGTTTACCGCGCCACGGAGCCCGGCAAGGCGGTGCTTTACGGAGGTACGCGGATCACAGGGTTTGAGCCGGTGACGGATGCAGCGATCCTGCAGCGGCTCCCGGAGGAAGGCCGCGGCAAGGTGCTGCGCTGCGATCTTAAGGCCCAGGGCATCGAGGACTACGGGGAACTGGCGGTACGGGGCTTTGGCCAGCCGCCCTCGCCGCCGACGCTGGAGCTCTTCGTGGATGGCAGGCCCATGACGGTGGCCCGCTGGCTGGAAAAGAACCCCAAGGTCTCCGCCGTTTACTATCCGGGGCTGGAGTCCTTCCCCGGCCACGACCTCGCCGCAAAGCAGATGCGAAACGGCTTCGGCGGCATGCTGGCCTTTGAGGTCAAGGGCG
>CAYRFY010000407.1:0-5876 GCA_964423635.1 uncultured Armatimonadia bacterium
GGAAGCCCGGCCGAAAAGCCCGCCTTCGCCAAGAGTGTCATTCTGAGAGGCTCCGCTTCCGGAGGGAGCAGTTCGAGGTATCTCCTGGCATTCAGCGAGATCCTTCGCTATCTCGCCGGGCGAGATCAACGCTCAGGATGACATCTTCACGGCAGAACCGGCTTTCCGGCCGCGTTTCTATCTCCGGGGTGGGACACCAGACGACAGACGGCTCTTCCCGCGGGAGACCGGTCGTACCCCGGCAGAGACACCAACAGGCCGGTCCCTCCGGGGGCCGGCCTCTTTGGTTCCGGGTTCGCCGGAACCGACGGAACTTTCGGCGCCTTACGTTGTCCTGTAAATAGCGCAGTCCTAGCTGGACTGACACCACCCTGCGAAAGCTGTTCAGGCGTTCTGGCACACCGCCGCGAAGGAGGGCAATGCCCGTATGTACAAGGCGAGGCGAAAGGGTTTTACTCTGATCGAATTGCTGGTCGTGATCGCGATCATCGCAATCCTGGCCGCGATCCTCTTCCCCGTGTTTGCCAGGGCGCGAGCCAAGGCTCGACAGGCTAAGTGCCAATCCAATCTCAAGCAGCTCGGCCTGGCATTCGTGATGTACACAACGGACAATGACGAAATGCTCCCGGCCTGGGGCTACGGCGACACCAGCAGCCCGGAGAACGGGGTCGCGGAGGGCTTCTACTCCTGGGACACCGTTATTCTCCCGTACATGCGCAATCAGGAGATCCTCATCTGCCCCAACAACCCCTTCCCCGAGGGCCGTACGGCCAGAGGCTACGCCATGACGCGCTACACCGGTGACGCGTATGGCACGAACCTCCCCCTCTGGATGGACTACATGCCCAAGCCCTCCGAGACGGTGCTGCTCTTTGACAAGGGACACCTACCGCCGGGAGCCAATGGTGACTCGGCGGGGGAGGCCTTCTTCCAGAGCCAGGGTGCCACCGGGCAAGGACTGAAGACCGATATGTTCCATAACAACGGGAAGAACTTCCTCTACTTGGATGGTCACGTGAAGTTCCACGCCAAGGATTCGGGCCCGTTCGCCTACGAATCCGCAGGCCCTTGCCCGCCGGATGGTTGGGCGGGACACCCGCTGTATGAGAGCCATGGTCCCGGCCACTGCGAGACGGCCGCCGACTGGCCGAGCTAGGGCCGATAGAGGCCGCGCCACCATCGCTGCAACCAATGGGGACCCCTTGCGGGGTCCCCTTTTGCCTGCCTGCCGGAGGCACGGCATCGAGCGACGGTGGGGCCGGTTCTCCAATGGGGCAGGGAACGGCGCAGTGCACCGCGCCGTTTGCCCTCCTGCAGGTGTTGGGCTGGTGACGGCGACTGGAGCGGGACGGGGGCGGCGGGTCTTGTCCGAGAGTGCCCCCGGTGACCTCAAAGCCGGCGGGCAGGATGACTACCCGCAAAGCCCTTCCCGTGCTATAATGTAACGGTATCGGCTGGCACGGCTCGCGGTGGCTTCACCGCCGCGGCGGGGGTGCCGGCCACTCGTGTTCGCCCTCCCCACCCTGGACAGAAGAGAGGCAGGGGGAGGGCGTTTCGATGGGACGATGCACTCATCCATCGCGCGAAGGGAATTGCTTGAAGGTGAGTAGCCAGAAGTTCCGTATCGGCATAGATGTTGGATCCGTGAGCGTGAACCTGGTGGTACTGGATAGCAGCGGCGACGTGGTGAGGGAGAGCTACCTGCGGCACAAGGGGCGGCCGATGAAGGTGGCGGCAGAGGCCCTGCAGGAAGTCTCTGCCAGGTACGAACAGGACAGCATCGCAGGTGTCGCGGCCACGGGCACAGGCGGCCGAGTGGTGGCCGCGGTGCTGGGGTGCGCCTTCATCAACGAGGTCGTCGCTCAGGCGGCGGCCACCGCCGCCCTGCACCCCGAAGTCAGGACCATCGTCGAGATCGGTGGCGAGGACTCCAAGCTGATCTTTATGAAGACCTCGGAGATCACCGGGGCTCCGGAGACCGCCGACTTCGCCATGAACACCATGTGCGCGGCGGGCACGGGATCCTTCCTGGATCAGCAGGCCAGCCGCCTGGGGCTCTCCATCGAGCAGTTCGGCGAGGAAGCCCTGAAGTCCGTCTCCCCGCCGCGCGTGGCCGGACGTTGCAGCGTGTTCGCCAAGAGCGACATGATCCACCTGCAGCAGAAAGCCACTCCCACTCACGACATCGTCGCCGGGCTGTGCTACGCCCTGGTGCGCAACTTCAAGAGCACCGTGGGCTCTGCGGCGACCTTCGAAGCCCCCGTCTCCTTCCAGGGCGGAGTGGCCGCGAACCCCGGGATCGTCAAGGCCCTTCGCGACGTCCTCGAGCTCGAGGGCGATGAACTCGTCATCCCCGAGCACTTCGCCTCCATGGGAGCCATCGGGGCCGTGCTGAAGGCCGGCGAGGAGCTGGGCGACGTGGATTGGTCGCGCCTTGCCGAGCTGGAGGGCTACTTTGCCCGGGCCACGGAAGAGCGGACCCTCGAGCCCCTGCGCCTGGACAAGTCCGTCATTCAGGAGGCGCGGGTCGTGCGCCCCTCCGTGCCTGCGGGCGAGCGCATCCCGGCCTACCTGGGCGTGGATGTGGGCTCCATCAGCACCAATGTGGTGGTGATCGATTCCGAGCGCAACGTGCTGTCCAAGCGCTATCTGATGACCGCCGGCCGTCCGATCGAGGCGGTGCGACAGGGCCTCCTGGAGGTCGGGCAGGAGATCGGCGACCTGGTGGACATCCGCGGGGCCTGCACCACCGGTTCAGGACGCTATCTCATCGCCGACTTCATCGGCGCCGATGTGGTGAAAAACGAGATCACCGCTCAGGCCCGAGGCGCGCTGCAGATCGACCCGGACGTCGATACAATCTTCGAGATCGGTGGGCAGGACTCCAAGTACATCAGTCTCGAAAGCGGCCATGTCGTGGATTTCGAGATGAACAAGGTCTGCGCCGCCGGCACCGGCTCGTTCCTCGAGGAGCAGGCGGAGAAGCTGGGGATCAGTATCAAGGAGCAGTTCGCCGAACTGGCCCTGGCGGCTCAGGAACCGGTGAATCTGGGCGAGCGCTGCACCGTGTTCATGGAGACGGAGCTGCAGCGCAACCAGCAGGCGGGCGCCGAGACCGGACAGCTTGTGGCCGGGCTGGCCTATTCCGTGGTGCTCAACTACCTCAATCGCGTGGTGGCCAAGAAGCGCGTGGGCCGGCGAATCTTCTTCCAGGGCGGGACGGCCTTCAACAAGGCCGTGGTCGCCGCCTTCGAGATGGTCACCGGAAAGCCCATCATCGTTCCGGCGCACAATGAAGTCACCGGAGCCCTGGGCTGCGCCGTGATCGCGATGGAGGAGGACCGGGGCACGGGCAGCACGTTCAAGGGCTTCGACCTCAGCGACAAGCACTATGAGATCGAGTCCTTCGAGTGTCAGGACTGCCCCAACCACTGCGAGATCAACAAGGTCACCATCGAGGGCGAACAGCCCCTGTACTATGGGAGCCGCTGCGAGAAGTACGACGTCAACCGGGCGGCCAAGAGTCACGACGACATTCCGGACTTGTTTTCCGAGCGCGAGAAGATGCTCATGGCAACCTTCGACCGCAACGCGGAGCTGCCGGAGGATGCGCCGCGCGTCGGCATTCCGCGGGCGCTCCTATTCCACGAGCTATTCCCGATGTGGGCTGCGATGCTCACGGAGCTGGGTTGTCGCATCATCCTGTCCAGCCCCACCAACAAGAAGATCATCCACGAGGGCGCGGAGAGATCCATCGCCGAGACCTGCTTCCCGATGAAGGTCGCTCTCGGCCACGTCTTCAATCTCCTGGACAAGGACATCGAGTACATCTGGCTGCCCAGCACCATCAACCTGGACAAGACCGACCACGAGATGACCGACAGTTTCGTTTGTCCGTATGTGCAGAGCTTCCCGTATACCGCGGCGGCCGCCGTGGACTTCGAGGCCCATGGTGTCACGGTCCTGAAGCCCTCGATCTACCTGCAGTTCCGCGAGCGCCAGATGGAGCGGGCGATGCGCCCTATAGGAGCCATGCTCGGGCGCTCCTCCGGCGAGGTCAAGCAGGCCGTGGCCAGGGGTATCGAGGCCCTCGACCGCTTCCGGGAAGACCTCTATCGTCGCGGCCAGGAGGTCCTCGCCGAGTTGCCCGAGGACAAGCCCGTCATCGTCATTATCAGCCGGTCGTACAACGGCTGCGACCAGGGCGCCAACCTGGGCATCCCCCGCAAGCTGCGGAACATGGGCGTACTGGCCATCCCCATGGATTTCCTGCCCCTGGAGGAGGCGGATCTGCCCAAGGACTGGTTCAACATGTACTGGCGCTACGGCCAGAAGATCCTCTCCGCCGCCGAGCTGATCGCCAGGGACCCGCGCCTGCACGCCCTGTACCTGACCAACTTCGGCTGCGGCCCGGATTCCTTCGTCAGCCGCTTCACTCAGGAGCGCCTGGGCACCGAGCCGATGCTGACCATCGAAGTGGACGAGCACAGCGCCGATGCGGGTATCATCACGCGCTGCGAGGCCTACCTCGACAGCCTCCAGGCCACCCGGGGCCGCACGTTCGAGGGCGGCAGACACTTCCGCAGGATCACCATCGAGTCCGGCAGCAACCGGGTTGTGCAGGTGCCCAACATGAGCGGGCACGCCGCGTTTCTCGCGGCGGCCTTCCGCTCCTGCGGCATGCAGGCCGAGGTGCTCCCCGAGCCGGACGAAGAGACGCTGACGTGGGGGCGCCGCCATACCAGCGGCAAGGAGTGCTTCCCCTGCATCGTCACCACCGGCGACATGGTCAAGTACGCCATGCGCCCGGACTTCGACCGCGACAGGACCGCCTTCTTCATGGGCGGCTCCGGCGGCCCCTGCCGCTTTGGCCAGTACAATGCCCTCCAGCGCATGGTCCTGGACGACCTGGGCTACGAGGACGTGCCCATCTATGCCCCCAACCAGGCCAGCAGCTTCTACGACGACATGGGCATCGTCGGCCGCAAGTTCCTCCACGACGCCTGGCGCGGCATTGTGGTAGCCGATGTGTTCGAGAAGGCCCTGATGGAGCTGCGGCCCTACGAGACCGTGCCCGGGGCGGCTCAGGAAGCGTACGCGCAGTCCATGGCGGATGCGGTCGAAGCGCTCGCGACCAATGAGGACCTCATCGCCGCCGTCCGCCGCGGCAGGGAGCGCTTTGACACGGTGCCTATCGACCGCTCCATTGAGAAGCCGATCATCGGCCTCGTCGGGGAGTTCTACATCCGCTTCAGCCGCTTCAGTAACCAGAACATCGTCCGGCAGATCGAGGCCCTGGGCGGCGAGTGCTGGGCCGCCCCGGTGTACGAGTGGTTCTTGTATCGCAATGTGCGCCGCGACATGCGCGCCCGCCTGGCAGGCGACATGAAGCTCAGGGTCAAGAACACCCTCATGGACAAGGTCATGCAGGCCGACGAGCACCGTATCGTGGCGGTCTTCGAGGGCCTGCTGCGCAACGCCCACGAACTGCCTACCGACGCCGTGCTCACGCTGGCGGAGCCCTATGTGGCGAGAAGCTTCGAGGGCGAGGCGGTCATGACGGTGGGCAAGGCCGTGGACTTTGCCCGCAAGGGCCTGGCCGGCATCGTGGCCGTCATGCCCTTCACCTGCATGCCCGGCACGGTCTCGCAGGCCCTCATGAAGCGGGTGAGAGAGGACGAAAACGAGATTCCGTTCCTGAACATGGTCTACGACGGGTTCGAGCAGTCCACGGCCCGCACGCGCCTGGAGGCCTTCATGCACCAGGCTAAGGAGTACATGCTGAGAAACAAGGTCCCAGACCTCGCGTAGATCGGGGCTCCCTGCCATCCCCCGACGCCCTGAAGGGTTGCGGGGGGTGGGGGGTGGGCAACGGC
>CAYRFY010000407.1:5886-7632 GCA_964423635.1 uncultured Armatimonadia bacterium
CCCATTGGCTGAGGTGCCGGGCGAGCCGATGGGTGGAGCCGGATGGGGGGGAGGAGGTCGGCACAGGCTCGGAGCGCCGAGCGATCAGCAGAGCCCTGTGGGCCCGGGAGAGGAGGGCCCACTTCCGTTCGTACCCCCCGGAGACCTCATGCGTCGCCTGGCGGCTGCTGGGAATCCGACTGAGGCAGCGCGTACCGCACCCACTGCACGAACCGCTCCGCCTGGGTCATCACACGCCGGGCGGTGTCGGGGTCGATCTGCCTGCCGTAGTACTGCGAGGCCGCCTTCTGCTGCAAAACATCGGCCAGTTGTCGGGTCCGCTGCGGGACCTCTTGCTCCAACGCCGTCCCCTTACAGGCCCGCAACAGCATCGCGGCCGCCTCGGCGTGCGAATCCCTCTGGGCCCGCTGGCCGGAGTGGAACAGGCAGACGGCATCGTTTGCCGCGATCACCGCATGGATCGCGTTGCTGACCGCCTGACTACGGTAGCCGGGTGCGTCCACCGCCTGGGCTACATCCCAGAAGCGCCGGGCCTCCCTGAGGTAGTCCTGCCAAGTCGCCACTTGAGTCGCATCGCCTCCAGCGAATCACCCTGCAGCCAGATGCCGTCTTGCACCACGCTTTGCCAGAACTGCTCCCCCGCCTCGTCCCATTCACGCACCTGGTCGAGGCCCACTACGTGCCAGGAGAGGGCCAGTCCGTGCACCGCGGCCAAGGCGAGGCATGCGTCCCGCACGCGTCCTTCCGTCGCCTCGTTGGCGCTGTCAACGACGATCAGGATATCCGTGTCACTCCCCGGTCTCGCCTGCCCTCGTGCCTCACTGCCGAAGAGGATGATGGCCCGTGCGTGGGGGATGCCCGAGGCCAACGCGGAAGCGGCCTCGTTGGTCCGGCGGTCTTCGCGGTCGAACAGGTCCGTCAGCCCCGAGATGAGCGGCGATTGAGGATCCACCAGGCTGTAGGCGGTGGCCCTGCCGTGGTCCTGCTTGGCCAGCACCCCCGAAGCTACCAGAGCCTGCAGGGCGTTGTAGGCGGGGCTGTATCCCACCCCGGCCCTGCGGGCGATCTCTCGCCCGCTGAGGGGTGTGCGCACACGCAGGACGACGCGGAGGACGGCCACCTTGGCGGCGGACGATAGGATGTCATCGAGAGGCCTGCGGAGCCACATATGGGGACCACGCTCTTGACCGGCCGGCCGGCCGAATGATCTGATAAAAGATCACATGATCTTCGATCGGATCAATCATAGAAGGGTGCCCGACGCCTGTCAAGGTCTCGACGCCGACAACGGCGCCTAACCCCTTGCGCCTCCGGGGTTTTCCCCTCGCGGCGTCTCTGCGAGCCGCTTGTACTCCGCCAAACGACGGCGAGACGGGAACAGGGGGAGGCCATCCAGCGGCGCCCGCCCTCCGCGCTGTTACCCCTCCGCCAGGACCGCCGGCCACATATGGCGAAAGAAAGCCTCATCATTGACTCCCCACGGAGGAGGCTTCGCCATCATGCATCCCTCATTGCTCCTAGCCCTGTGCGTCGCCCCGTTGTCGCTCGCGGCAGCGAGGGGAGCCGGGCGGCCGGATCGACAGTGCAAGATCACCCCGCCCGACTATCCCGAGCCCGAAGGCAATACGTACCCGCAGTTGCTGGCCCTGGCCATGGACTCAGATTATGCAGGTTCCGGGCGGGCGCCGATCCACGTCGCCTCACCCCCCCGGCCCCGCCTCTCGGCGTCTCTTCGAGCCGCTTGTA
>CAYRFY010000408.1:0-7569 GCA_964423635.1 uncultured Armatimonadia bacterium
GTCGTGGACCGCTCCGCCCTCAAGCTCGCGGCGCACGGCGTTGAGGCCGCTGCGGGCGTGCTCATTCTCGGGGAAAAGGTCAAGCGTCTCGGCGTAGAGGCCTTCCGCTTGGACCAAGCGTCCCACTGCCCGCAGCGCCTCCGCCAGGCTGGTGCGGGCCACGACATCGTCGGGGAAGCGGTTGACGGTCGCGAGACCCAGGGACCGGGCATCGCCGGGCCTGTCCATCTTCAGCAGACACTTGAGCGCCGTGGTCCAACCATACGGGTTCCATGGCTCGTAGTGACGGGCCTCCTGCGCCCACGCGAGTGCCTCCTCCGGCAACCACTCGGCGGCGGTACTCGCGAAGTAGCAGGCCGACTTGACCACGAACATAGTGTCTCCCGTTGCTTCGGCGTACCGCGCCTGCGCGTCGAGGAGAGCCTCTGCTTCCTCAACTGCGGTTGCGTCACGCTGTGCCAGCCGGCCAGCAATGCGCTCCGCCACGTCAGCCCACCGGGGGTCCGACTTCCTCGGCCCTGCCCCTCTGCGGGCGCGCGGCGCACCACTGGCCAACGGAGCCACCCAACCGGCGAAGACCTCGTCCCGGTCGTCTCTAAGCGGCGCCCAGAAGTCCTGCCACACATCGGGGAAGGGATAGGCACCCATCGTCAGCCGCGCGACGCTCTGGAACTCCTGCTTTGCCGCGCCCTCGTCCAGCCACCCATTCCGCGCTCTGGAGACCAATGCGCGTCCGAGCTTCACCAGGCCCGCCGCGACTTCGCCACACCACATCCCCCCGTCCTCACCAGTTGCCGCAGGTAGGCCCCGCAAGCCGTAGATGCCGCAGTGCCCACGGTACCAGGGCTCATCGAGCGGCAGAGAGCACAGGCGCCACCAGTCGTGCAGCAGGCTGCGGTCGCGCTGATGCCAGGCTAGAGCGAACCACGCGCGCCCGAGCGGATCTCTGGCGCGCCCGAAGTTGAGCGTATCGAGGAACTGGCGGCGCTCCTTGACGCGTTCGCAGAGTTCGGAGGCGGCGTTGGTCAGCCGTCTGTCGACTGCGATGACGTTGGCGCAACGGCACCAGGCCACTGCCGTGAGAACGGCAGACCCAGCGGCCGCGGGCAACTCGGGGATGCCCCAGGACGTGCTGACCCAGTCGGCCAGCGCCTTGTCCGCCGCCTCGGCGAAGCCCTCCCGGTCGCCGTAGGTCTCCAGCCAGTCGAGGAGCACCTGCGTCGGCTCCCCCGCCGAGAGTAGGCCCAGATCGGCGCAACCCACCAGGAGATCGCCCACTGCCGTCTGGGGGGCCTCAGCAAAGGACCGGAACCACGCGGGTACCCGTCTGCCATCGAATAGCTCGTCGACGTCCATCGCGACCTCGTCTCTATGGGTCGGTCCCGCTGGCGTAGTCATCGCGCCCTGACTCCTCACGCACCCACATCAGATGTAGTTGGCGCGCTCTGGACAGCGCCTCCTCGGGCACCGCGGAGGTGATCGCTCCCACCCGCCACACATGGCGCGCGCGGTAGTGGAAGGCCGGGTGTAGAACCTCGCGGCAGACTTCCCGCCAGACCGGGCTGTCCAGTTGACCTAGATCAACAGTATGGCCGGTCATCGTGTTCCGGGGTGCGGGGCAGAAGGCCCGGGAGTCTCCGCCGTCCAGCACCGTGGGCGGCACCAGGGGTCTCACGTCTTGGTGCCCCACAATGTGCGCAAGCTCGCTGACGGGATACCGGAAGACGATGATGTCTCGGGGCAGTCCGCCCTCGTCCGGCTGCAGATGCACCAGCCCGAGCCTGTCGCGTAAGCCATCTGGCCAGCCTGGGTTGTCCTCGAGGGGAGTTGCGCCGAACACGTCGTGCAGGTCCTGCCAGAACCCAGCGAAGACCGGGCGCTTGTCGCACTCCTTCAGCCACCGCACCAGGATCGCGTCGAGGTCGCGCGCTGCATCGGGGCCACCGTCAGCACCTTGTGTGACGCGCAGGGCCAGGGACTTCACGCGTTCCGCTGCCGCGCCGGTCGTCCGGCTGATGAAGCTGACCTCCTCCACCCGGACCAACTCGAGTCCCAGTTCGCTTGACAGGAACGGCGAGTCGGCCGGGATGTAGCGGAAGGTCTCGGGGCAGCCGTCGATGTCGGCAGGATCCAGCAAGGCCGATGGCGGAGTGTCCCGGTGGGGTAGCTGAACGCGCTTCGACAGGTAGAGTCCGTGCTGCCGCTGCCAGTCGCCGTGCGACCCATGCCCGGCAACCACGCCACTATCGCGATAGCTCTGGGCGCGCTCGAGTAGCACTCCCTCATCGATCAGGAAGTTGCGCGCCACGAAGGCCTGCGTCCCCGGACCCTCGCCCTCAGTAGACAGGAACTCTGCGAACTCCGCGTCGAATGTCGAGAACACACCCGAACCACGCAATGCACGATCGCCCCTAGCTTGATGAGACAGCGACATGTGTGGTGCGCCCGCAGTGCAGCCTAACAACAGAATACCTTGAGCGGGTGATCCTGTTAGGTCCATGATGTTCGCCAGAAGTGCCGCATGGACCTGCGGCGATCACTCCCCCAACTCCACCACCTCACTGTCGCCCTCCGTCTGCCGGATCACCACCGCCTCGGCCCGCGTTGTGATACTCTGGCCCCACGGCGTCTCGATCGTCATCTCGCCCTCCTTGTCGCGGAAGGCGACGATGCGGCCCTCCAACCGCACCGCCGACCCGTTGATGGCCGGAACCGGTTCCAGGTCGCCCGGCGATACGTCGGCCTCGCTCACCAGCATCGGCACCAGGAACGTGGTCTCCCTCGTGGGCTCCGTGTCGAGCTGCACCAGACCGATCTCCGCCTGCTCCGGGGTCAGGTTGCGCGTGGGGTGCACGTACTGGGGCGTGTAGGTCTCCGTCTTGACCGTCAACTTGCTCGGCTGCTGGGGCGTGACGGTGAGCTTGGCCCCGCCGCGGGTGATGGCGAAGGCAGTCCCATCCACCCTGGCCTCGCCGTAGTGGTGGCAGAGCCAACTGAAGGTGGCAGGCTCCTTGGCCGTCAGCCTGTCGCGGACGACGATCAGGCTCGGACCGGACAGGACAATGGTGCGCTCGAACTTGGTTAGGCCCAGTTCTTCCGGATAGGCCGAGGTCGCGTCTCCGCGGGTGATGGTCGTGTCGTCGGAGGTGACAAACCCCGTGATGTGGGCCCGTCCGTCATTCGGCACCGGCCACATCTGGCCGTCCCCGAGCTGCCCCTCACCGTTGACCAGGATCGTGTTGTGGTTCCGCGTCTTCTTTTCGTAGGTATACCCGGGGTCCGCGGCCAGCACCTCGCCGAGGCCGAAGAGCACGAAGTGGCCCTGGGCCGGGTGATTATGCCCGGTGCCGCCGAGGCTGTAGCGGGCGCACAGGTCGGCGTACACGTGCCCCCCCAGCGGACGGCAGACGAAGGCGAGGTACGTCGCCTCCTCATCCCAGGAGGTGCGACAGAAGACGTTCTCCACGTCCGGATAGTGCCGGGCCGGCGGCGTCCCGTCACGGGCCTCCTGTTCCTGCAGCGTCTCGTCCAGGCACAGGAGGTTGAACCGGTCGCTGGAGGCGCCCCGGCTCAGCAGCGCGGCAATGCCCTGGGTGACCGTGTTGTGGTACCGTCTGGCCTCCCACAGCAAGACGCGGGTCGGGGGCAGCGTGGCCTCGGTCGCGGTGTCCTCCAGGGCGGCGCAGAGCTTGAGGCCGGGGTACATGTGGTGGAGACGGAACTCGGCCTGCCCCGCGAGGCCCTGGTCCGCGGCAGGGACCCTCTGCCCCGTGCACCACTCGTACAGGTCGGTGTAGAGGTACAGCGTGGGCATGGAGTAGTCCCAGTAGCCGGGGCCCTCGTGGAAGCCCCCGTCGGGGCCAAAGGTGATGGCGATCCGCTCGAAGCGGTCCCAGGCCCACGGCAACCACTGCTCGGCCTCGGGCACTTCGCCGTACAGCGCCGCCGCGCCCATCGCCAGCGCCAGGTGGGCGAACCAGTAGTGGTTCTGCTGATACGAGTGCCCGCCGCCGGTGCGGCCGGCCAGGGAGGCGTTGTACAGCTCCCGGCACTGTCGCACCATCACGGCCCGTACGCGGTCGCGCAAGTCCGTCGGGATCTGGTCATAGAGGTAGTCGTATGTGAAGGCCAGGCCCTCCATGAAGTACTCGGCGTCCAGGTCCACGCCGACGCTGTCGTACTTGGTGGCCATCTGTAGCCAGTCGAGGATGGCCACAAGTCGCTCCGGCCGGGGGGCCAGCAGGTAGGCGAAGGCGTGGTTGCCCAGACCGCGGTACGCCCCGCCGTTGCGGCTGCCGGGCCTGTACTCAGGGGGCTTTGCGCCGTAGACACCGGGCAGGGAGTAGTACCGCTTCCCCACGTCACTCTCGGCCCTGGCCCGCAGTCCGTCGATGTCCGCTGCGGCGAGCAGGAGGCGCGGGTGCTGTCCCACCAACTCAGGGCGCATGGCGGGTACCGGAGCCTGCATCTCCGACCGATAGACCCCGGCCTTCTGCAACAGGCACCCGGGAGCCTCGCGCAGCTCCAGCGTCAGCTCGTGCGGCCCCGGTTCTTCGACGCTGAAGGCCATGTAGGCGTCGCGCAGGCTGTTGACCGGCAGCGAGAACGGGTCCTTGAGCTGCTTGCCATCCACCGAGAGCCAGAAGGAGTCCGTGCCCCTATTCGGGGCCGAGGCGGTGACACCCAGCACGTAGTCACCCATCGCAAGGTCCGGCTTCATCGTGAGTGTGAAGCCCTCCTCGGTGAGGCCGATGGGGAGGCCTTCTCTGTCCTCGAGCGCGAGGCCCGTCGCCGCAGCGACCAGCTTCTCGCCCGAGAGCTCCACGATCGGCACGCGCTTGAGGTTGGGGGTGTCCATCAGGTTGTCCGGGGTCACACCGGAGAAGGTGGCGGCACTGAGCGATGAGGCGAGCAGGAGCAGCAGCATGGCGAGGCCCCCTGATGTGAGAGAGCCCGGCGTTGCGGGAAGCGCCGGGCTCGGACGCTGAACTCCGGTGCACTTTCGGCGGGTCCGGGGTGGGTACCTTCCGTGCGCGGGGTGCCGGGGGCATTGCGGGTGCCGCAGCCAAGGGGCGCGGGCATGCGCCTTGCCGGCGGTGTTGCGGGGAGGCGTTAGGTGGGGAGCCGAACTCAGGCGGACAGGCATGGATAGCTCGCCGGCCCGGCACTGACGCGCCGGCTACGTCGCGGCGGACCCGCGGAAGCCCCCCGAGCAGGCGTTCAGTGGGGAAAGTGGGCGCCGCTTTCGCCCACTTCGGCATCGCGCTGAGTGAGCAGGAAGGTCATGCCCTCGGCCTTTGGCCAGTCTCGGCGGCAGGTCGGGCAGATCACCCGGCCTTCCGGTAGCCGCGGACTGCGCTGGACCACGCCGTGGCACAGGGGATAGGCACAGCGCCCCGAACGCAGCCGCATCTGCCGAGAAGCCGCGGTATGCACCAGCGCAACCACGAGGGCCACGCCGATACCCACCAGGGGACCGGCCACCAGCAGCTTGGGCCACACACCATGCAGGAAGATCGCGCTGATCACTCCGACACCGGCACTCGCCGCAGCCGCGGCCTTCACCTGGGCGATCTCGTCGACGGCCGCGAACTGATGGACCATCCGCCTGATCTCATCCGTGGCGTCCTTGAGGCTGCGCGCTCGCTCGAGAAATGGGTTCACGATGGTCTCTCCCTTCCATCGGACCCCCCAGCCCTGCCCTCCGTATCCTTCGTAGAACGCGAGTAGAGGTTACCCATTGACCGGTCAAGTAACACCTGGGCGCTTCTCCCCCCGCTATCCACCGTCCATCCCGTGACCAGGTCGTCTCTCGCCGTTGCCGTCATCCGCCGTCTATCCTGTCCATCCTGTCCATCCTGTCATTGTGTCGTTGTCGTTGTCGTTGTGGTTGTCGTTGTCGCTCCCGTGGCCGCTTCGCCGCGCTCGGGTTGCGTCCTCCTGGCCGTCTTGCTACAATTCATAGACGGACGTCGTCCCCCCGCCCCTCGCGGGCCGCCGCGATGAGCCGTGCCGCGTGCGTCATCACAATAGGTAACCGGAAGTGATCCCATGGCCTTCACCCCAGTCATCGGCGTGGAAGTGCACGTCGAGCTCCTCACCGCCTCGAAGATGTTCTGTGGCTGCCGAAACGAGTTCGGCGGCGAGGCGAACAGTCGCTGCTGTCCGGTGTGCGTCGGCCTACCGGGCTCCTTGCCGGTGGCCAATCGGCAGGCCGTGGAGCTTACCATCCGCACCGGCCTGGCGCTGCACTGCGACATCTGGGAGCACGCCCGGTTCTACCGCAAGAACTACTTCTACCCCGACCTGGCCAAGAACTACCAGATCAGCCAGTACGACGAGCCGCTCACGGCCGATGGGTACATGGAACTGTGCGTCGAGGGCGAGCCGGTGCGCGTCGGGATTGCCCGGGCGCATCTTGAGGAGGACACGGGCAAGAACATCCATCTCCCGGACGGGCGCACCCTGGTGGACTACAACCGCTGCGGTGTGCCGCTGATGGAGATCGTCACCGAGCCCGACTTCCGCACCGCCGAGCAGGTGCGCGAGTACCTCCTGCAGTTGCGCCGGCTCCTGCGCTATCTGGGCGTGTCCACGGCCAACATGGAAGAGGGTGCCATGCGGGCGGAGGCCAATGTCAACCTCATCGACTTCGAGACCGGCGAGAAGACCCCGGTGATCGAGGTCAAGAACGTGGCCTCGATCACCAACTGCTACAATGCCATCCAGTACGAGATTCAAAGGCAGTTCCGGGAGCTTGCCGAGGGCACTTTGGCCCAGCATCGCGAGACCCGGCGCTGGGACGACACTCGGGGGATCACGGCGGTGATGCGCCGCAAGGAATCCGCGGATGACTACATGTACTTCCCCGAGCCCGATCTGGTCCCCATGGCTCCCAGTCGCGAGTGGGTCGACGGCATCCGTGAGACGATGCCCGAGTTGCCGGCGGTGCGGGTGCAAAGGTTCGTCGACGAGCTCGGGCTGCCCGAATACGACGCCGGGGTGCTCACCGAGTCGCGGGCGGTGGCGGACTATTTCGAGCAGGTCGCCGAGGCCTGCGGGGACGCGAAGGTGGCCAGCAACTGGGTGATGGGGAGCGTCATGGCCACGATGAACGAGAGGGGTATCGACATCGAGGCGCTCGGCATTCCCGCCGCGCACATCGCGGAGCTGGTCGCTGCGGTGAAGGACGGCAGCCTCTCCAATACCATCGCCAAGGACGTGTATGTCAGGATGGTGGAGAGCAAAGAGGCGCCCGGGGCGATCATCGAGCGGGAGGGGCTCAAGCAGATCAGCGACACCGGGGAGCTGGAGGGCATCATCAAGCAGGCCCTCGAGGCCAACCCGAAGGCGGTGGAGGACTACAGGGCGGGCAAGGGCAAGGCACTGGGCGCGATGGTAGGGTTTGTAATGAAGGCCACCAAGGGTCAGGCCAACCCGCAGCTTGTGAACGAGCTGTTGGAGAAGGCGTTGGCGCAGTAGCCTTCCGCCGTTCCCATTGCCGTTCGGTCCGAAGGACCGTTGATGCCGCGCAGCGGCGTCGCCTAGCGACGGGCTTCAGCCCGTCGG
>CAYRFY010000409.1:0-7568 GCA_964423635.1 uncultured Armatimonadia bacterium
GCGGCCGAAAAGCCCGCCTTCGCCAACAGTGTCATTCTGAGAGCGTCCGCTCCCGGGAAGAGCAGCTCGTACAATCCCCTGGCATTCAGCGGGATTCTTCGCCCAAGCGTCGCAAGCTCGAGCTTGCGACGCCGACGCTCCAGAATGACAGAAACCGGGCCGGCCGGACTTTTCGGCCGGACCTCTAGCGCCGCTGCGGAGGGCGTTTGCCCGTCAAGCGGCATGGGGGCACGCAGCCCGAAAGGGGACTTTGGTCCATGCTCAAGTCGGAGGACGTCAAGCAGTACGCCAGAGACTGTGGCGCGGACATCGTCGGGATCGCATCGATGGACCGCTTCGAAGGGGCGCCCAAACAGATGGACCCCCGCTACATCTTCCCGGATGCCAGGTCCATGATTGTCATGGGGTTTCGCATCTTCCGGGGCTGTCTGCGAGGAATCGAGGAGGGCACCTTCTATGTGGCTTACGCAGGGATGGGCTATGCAGGGATCAATCACGTGCTGCAGCCCATGACGCTGTGGCACTTTTGCCGAATGCTGGAGGACGAGGGCTACGAGGCGGTGCCGATCCCCAACAACTTCCCCTGGACCAATACCGACTCTAGCGGCCAAAACCCCGAGCAGACCGGGCTGACCCGCGAGGCCTGGAGTCGGCCGGTCGCCCCGGATCGTCCGGCCCCGGATGTCTTCGTCCACATGCGCATCGCCGCCGTCGCCGCCGGACTGGGCGAGATCGGCTACAGCAAGATGTTTCTCTCGCCCGAGTTCGGCCCCCGGCAGCGCCTGGCCGCCGTCATCACCGACGCCGAGCTGGAGCCCGATCCGCTCTTTGATGGCCAGATCTGCGACCGCTGCATGCTCTGCGCCGCCGAGTGCAGCGGAAAGGCCATCAGCACCACCAACACGGTCAAGATCAACGTCGCCGGCAAGCAGTGCGAGTGGGGGGAGATCGATTACTCCATCTGCAGCCGGTACTTCTGTGGGGCCTCCAAGGAGCACAATCCCTTCATGACCACACAGGCAGACGAGGAAGGCTTCACCCAGCCGGTGGGGAGGGCCCAGCAGTACAAGGTCGGCCCCACGTACGACTACGGCAGAGCCCTCGAGGGCGCCTCGGGCTGCATCCGGGCCTGCATGGTCCATCTCGAGGAAGAAGGCAGGGTCAAGAACACCTTCAAGAACCCGTTCCGCAAGCGCAAGCCCTGGAAGCTGACCTGAGCCCCGCGGCCCATGAGCCCGCCGGCTCGCCCGCGCGACCCGACCCGGCCCGGCCGCGCGCCCTTGCCAGATGGCCCGGGGCCGCATCTTTGACCCATCGGGTGCCCATCCACATGCACACCGCTTGCCACCTGTATCTGGCTATCCTCCTCGGCGTCGGGGTGGCCCAGGCCGTCGAGGTGGGAAGAACTCCGGACGCGCTGTCTCTCAAGACGGCGTCCGCACGGCTGTCCATGGTTACGAGGGCCGCCGCCGGATCGATCGAGCTGCTCGCCTTGTCGCCCGGCGACGAGCCCCTCCTGAGCCGCGCCGAGATGAGCCTGTACTTCAAGCAGGACGAGCACTGGGTGGCCGAAGCCTGGACACCACCCTCGGACGTAGCCATCGATCGGGCAGGGCCGAAGACCACGGTGACCGTGGAGGTCGCGAACTTCGGCGGCTTTGCGCTCCGCAAGCAGCTCACGATGCAGGACGACTCTCCCGTCATCACCGTGGCCTACGAGCTGCGGGCACTGGGACCGGTCAGCCCGGAGCTGATCTGCCCGTTGGGTCTGCTGTGTGATTCCGGCGTGGACACCGTGCGCACGCCGGGAGGCGCCGTCGCGGCACAGGACGTGACAATCGGGGACTTCTCCATCGAGCTGGCCGCACCGTGGTATTGGCTCAGCCGCTCGGACGGCGGCGCCGGCGTGGCCGTTGCGCCTCTGCAATGGCCGGGTATGCACCGGGTGGATTACATCGGCCGCAAGCAGGATGGGGCCCTCAGCCTGGCGTGCCGATTGCATCCGATGCGCACCTTTCGGGCCGGCGAGGTAGTGCGGTTCTCCTACGCTCTCGTGCCCTACCGGGGTGACTGGGAGCAGGCGGTGCGACGGGCCACAGCGGCGGCCGAGGCCGTGCCCGATGCGGCGACGGACGAGGGCCTCCAGGACCCCCTCCCTGTGGCCTACTGCGCCCCGGTGCAGGAGCCACCCACTATCGACGGACGGCTCCAGGAGCCCTGCTGGGAATCCCTGACCCCTCTTGCGCCCTTCGTGACCCTGGACGGTATGGCCGCCCCGGAGGCCCAAACCTCCGCCCACGTGGCCCGACAAGGCGACGCCCTGCTCATCGCCGTGCGCTGCCGAGAGCCCCGTATGGACCTGCTGCGTGCCGATGCCGCCGCCGGCTCGGCGGATGTCTGGCGCGATGACTGTGTGGAGATCTTCCTCAATCCCACGTCGACACCCGGCGCCTACCGCCACCTGATCGTCAATGCCGCCGGCGTGACGCAGGATAACCTGCCTCCCGAGCGGGGCGTCGCCTATGAGTGGCAGGCGGCCGCGGCCCGCGATAGCGACGGCTGGACGGTAGAGGCTCGCATTCCCTTCTCCGACCTGGACGCCGCCGCGCCCCAAGACGGCGACACCTGGCGCCTGAACATCTGCCGCTCGCGGTTGCCCCGCTCCGAGCAAAGCGCCTGGTCTCCCACACTCAAACCCTCGGACTTCCACGTCCCGGACCGCTTCGGCCTCCTGATCTTCGGAGCCCCGGCGGTGCGGCTGACCGCCATCGGCATCGGCCTGCAGGGCTCCGGGGAGGGCCGCAGCCTGCACGCAAGGGTGGAGAACGGCGCAGGTCGGGCACTCACGCTCAGCGGATGGCTGGCGGTCGGCAAGACCGGCGACGTCGCGGTGCGCACGCCGCTTGAAGTGGCGGTACCGGCGGGCGAATCGGCCCTGTTGCGCGCACCCTATGAGACATCCACGCCCGGCGCCTATGAGCTCGCCCTGGAGTTGACCGTGAAGGAGACGGCCGAGACTGTGCTGGAGGCCACCTTCACCGGACAGGTGCACTCGGCCGGTCTTTGCAGCGCCGTCTACCCGCCCGAAATGGACGACAATCGCCTCTATGTGGCCCGCGGTACTATCCAGCACTTCTTCTTCGTTCCCGCCAACCACGGCAAGACCGCCTGCGAGAGCTTCAGCTTCGTCCTCGAGTTGCCCGCGGGGCTGGAGGTGATTCAGGCCACCGGCGATGCCATCGAGTACTACCACAGACCGTCTTTGACCTCTCAGGAGGCCTTCTCCCGCGATGGGCGGCCCATGGTGCGCTGGGTGTTTTCGGCCACCCGCGGCCTCTCGCCGGGGAACCTGGAGAAGGTTCGGTTCTTCAATGCCTGGTGTGGCGCGCTACGCGCCACCGACGCCATCAGCGACGGTGAGTACCCCTACTCCTTCTACCTGCAGAGCCCGGAGGAACAAGAACCGGCCCACGAAGGCCGGCTGATTGTGCTCCCGACACCCCGGGGCAGCCCGCCGCGGCGCATCGTCATCGCCATGTCCAACTGGACCATCAGCCCGACCCCGGAGTTCTGGCGCGACCTGCTCGCCACCTACCGGCGGTGCGGGATCAACGCCGTGGACTGCCACATCGTGGCCAGGGACGAAGCCCGGGCTCAGGAGGCGAAAGAGGCCGGGATGCGCTGCACCAACGGCCTGTGGTGGCACTGGTGGGACGAAGCCTATCTGCAGGGCCATCCGGAGCATGGGGCCGTGGGGGCCGACGGAAGCTCCGACGGCAAGTCGGTGTGCCCGGAGGTGCTGGCGGACCCGGATTCGGAGGCTATTTCGGGGGTAATGTCGGGCATCTTGGCCGCGGCGGCGGCGGGGCGCATCGAGGGCTCCTGGTGGGACCTTGAGGGTCCGGCCTGCTTCGACAAGTGCTTCTGCCCCCGGTGTCTCGCACGGTTCCGGCAGGAGGCGGGGATCGCCGGGGAAGAGGAGCTCACTGCGGCTGCAATCCAGGCCAAGTACCCCGAGCAGTGGGTGGCTTTCGCCTGCGGGCAGTCGGCACGGATCGCCCGGCGGATGAAGCAATATGCCGCCGCGGCGGGAGTGCCGTGGAAGCTGTCCGTCTACAGCGGCGCTCAGAGCGAGCACACCCGCCGGACCTATCGCGTGGACTGGGACACTCTGGCGCCTGAGATCGATGTGGCCACCCCGAGCTTCTATTCCTTCTCCGCGGCCGCGTTGGCCACCAACTTCACCGGGGGTGTCACCGACTGCATCCGGGGAATCAGGGCCGTCGCCGACATCCCCGTGTGGTGTACCCTCACCACCGGCTATGACAGGGGCGATCAGTTCGTCGCCGACGGCCGTGTGACGAGGATGCAGGTGCTCAAGTCCGTGGCCTTTGGTGCCGACGGGACGCTGCAGTGGTGGTGGGGCCCCGTGGACGGGCGCCATTATCGGGCCTATGCCGAGGCAACCTCGATCATCTCCGAACTGGAGACGTTCTTCCTGGATGGGCACAGGGTTGAGGACATCTGGACGTCCTCCGCGGAGCCCCCGCTCAGCCGGGTCGCCTGGCGGCTCGGCGA
Source organism: uncultured Armatimonadia bacterium (assembly GCA_964423635.1). Classification (GTDB taxonomy): domain Bacteria; phylum Armatimonadota; class Zipacnadia; order Zipacnadales; family JABUFB01; genus CAYRFY01. The sequence goes on from CAYRFY010000409.1 coordinate 4,579, forward strand.
CGAGACCCTGCTCCTCCTATTCAACGACGGCGCCTCGGAGCCGGTTCGGGCCGCGCTGCGGCTACCGCCGGGTCTGCGGCTGCTGAAGAGCCGACCGGGGCTCGAGCCCGCAGTGGCGGATGACGCCCTGAGTATCGTCATTCCCCCACTGGACTGCGCCTGGGTGGTGCTGGCGAACTGACCCCGCCTGATCTGGTGCTCTTGTTTACCCTATGATTGCTACAAGGAGAACTCAGGGACGCGTCGAATAAGCACTATTGGCGCGGAACCGGGCCCGGTCGGGAGAGCACGGTCACCGACGGTGAGCGTGGCAATTGGCCGGGCCCTCATCGTGCGACAACACCGCCGCGTGTGCCCGGCGGTGTTGCCCCGTCACGCTCGCCTCTTTGGCCCCGCCGGCTACCTTGTCAGCAGCGTCTGTGTGGCGAACTGGTCCGGCGGCGGCTGAAGCCTCCGCGGCAGGTTCACCGGCGCCAGCGGCTGCTGCAGCTTCGGCTCGAGGTTGCCCGCGTGCACGCGATCGGCCAGTTCCAGGACCGAGGCCATGGCAAGCAGCATGGTAATGGACCTCTGAGTCGGCGCCGACAGCCGCCACATGGCCTCCGCGGTCACGTCGCAATTCGGGGCGTTATCCGGGAAGTCCGCCTCCGTCGGACCGAGGAAAGCGTGGACGTACACCGGGTCAGGATTGATCTTGACCCACTTGAGGCCTCCGGCCCGGAGGCCCTCGTACTGGGCGCGGATGTGCGGATAGTCACAAGCGGCCTGCACGTGGTCCACGCGCCCGGAGACAATGATCGCCGGCATATTCGCCGGTGCCGCCCACGGTCGGTCAAAGCCCCCGGCCATGTCTCTTCCCATCCAGAACTCCCGGGTCTCCTCCGCCCGCGCCACACCCTCCGGAAGCTCGTCTCCAAGCCCCGCCTGCTCCGCGGCCGTGGCCACGCTCAGCGAGTAGTACCGCCTCGGCCCCTTCCCAACGTCGGCGGTCAAACTCCCCAGGGCGAAGTCCTCGTCACCGTCCAGGTGGCCGTTGCCGTCAATGTCCGCCGTCACCGGCGCCGGCTGCCGGTCGAGGGGATCACGCGCGGCCCCCTGCAGCGGCGCTGTGTCGTAGGTGCCGTTGCCGTTCCCGTCCAGGAATAGAAGACCGGTCCTCCCGGCGTCCCCAGCGAGTGCCTGCCCCCCCTCCGGATCCCACGCCAGCTTGCTGAAATCCAGCTTTCCCGTCTCCAGTCGGTGCGGGTTGGCGGCATCATCCCAGGGGAAACCGTTGCCGTCGGCATCCTGCGATGGGTCCGGGTCGTCACGGACCGCGCCGTAGTCCACAAGGATGGTGTCTCCGAGGCTCTCCGGGGAGGTCCCGCAGGGGCTCTCGTAGCTCACATAGAAGGCCACATCGGCCAGAGCCTCGGCGTGCTCCTGGAGAGTGGTAACGGTCGAGTTCCCCCCGTGCGAGTTGCCGATGACGCCTACCAGACCGGGCGCCGGCTTCGTGGGACACAACCGGTCGATGTGCCTGCCCGCGATGTCCGGCTGCTTGCCCATCGCGAAGAGGATCACATCAGCCAGCGCCCGCCGGCACAGCGGCCCCCCCACGTCGAAGGCTTCCGGGGGATAGGCGAAGTTGATCACCACCACACCGAATGCGGAGGCCCCGAGCCTGTCGGCGGCGTCCAGCTTGCCGGCGCGCAGTGCGGGGGCGACGGTGATCAGCACCGGAGCACCCTCCGGGTACCGGGGCTCGGACGGCGCGATGATAGCCACCTCGATGCCGTCCTCGCTCACCTCCGAGGCTACGCGAGTCAGGCTGGGCTCAGGCCGCTTTGGTACCCCCGGCCGGTCGCGCCCCGGGGGCAGCGGTGGGCCCGCCGGTTGGGAGCAGGCCCAGGTGCTCATCAGCACCGACACCAACAGCGTCAGCGTACATCCCTTCGGGCCCGGCATGGGCTTGCCCCTTTGGTGCTCAGCCCTGTCGGGGAGGCACCGTGTGTTGGGATGACGGGACGGATGTGGCCGTGATACGCCACGGTTCACCCGCGAGCCGGCAACACGACACCGTCCGCGGGTAGCGAGGACAGGAAGCCCGGGCTCACCATCACGCGGGAGTGATCGCCAGCGCCCGCCCGAACCGGCGGAGGGCCTCGCAGTCCGCTTCCGAGGCCATCGGACCCACGACGATGCTCAACGGAGCACCTGCCTTCACCACGGGCCCGGTCTCGGGGACCTGTGCTCCGGCGTCGCGCAGCAGCCGCTCCAGGGAGGCGATGGTTCGGTCGCCGCCGTACGCGGCATGGACGGCGAAGGCCGCGGCTCTCTTGCCCGCCAGCGCATTCGTTGGCAGGCCCCGCAGGAACCGCTGCACCGGGATGACAATCCCCGTCCCCATGAACTTCATCGACCCGGCATGGCACGGACTGCCGACCACGAGCAGATCGCAGTCGGCCGGGTCTGGCGGCTTGTCCCGTCGCAGATTCACCAGAGCCGTCTCCGCGCCTGCCGTAGTGAGTGCCTCGGCAATGATCCTGGCTGCCCGCTCAGTATGCCCGGTCTTGGTCCAGTAGACGATGGTCGCACGCACCGGCAGTCACCTCGCATGCTCAGTAGTTACAGCGCATTTCGTTGCCCTACGTGGCGGCTCCTCTGTGGTGGTGGCGCCTTGCATGGCTGTGGGGAGGTCCGCTTTTGCTGTTGGCAGACCTCCCCGCGCAGTACAGGCCCGCGTCCCGCAGGGAGCGGCGCCGTTGGCCGTTGTAGGGCGGCGACCTGTGCGCCGCCGCCGTTCGCCGTTGCTGTTGGCGGACCTCCCCGGCGTGGCACAGGCCCGTGCCCCGCAGGGAGCGGCGCCGTTTGCCGTTGTAGGGCGGCGACCTGTGCGCCGCCGCCGTTCGCCGTTGCTGTTGGCGGACCTCCCCGGCGTGGCACAGGCCCGTGCCCCGCAGGGAGCGGCGCCGTTTGCCGTTGTAGGGCGGCGACCTGTGCGCCGCCGC
>CAYRFY010000410.1:0-7559 GCA_964423635.1 uncultured Armatimonadia bacterium
TAGGGCGCGCCCCGGCTGTCCTGCGGAGTGTTCGCGATACGGAAGCGGCCACCTCGAGGCCCGGCTGCAGGCGCTGTCGACGTCCCCCCACAGGCCGCGGATCAGTCGCCCACGAGCGTCAGGCGGCCGTAGCGCGAGGGGTCCTTGTCGTTTGTGATGCCGTCGAACCACAGGATCGCCTTCCGGCCCCGGCCGTCATCATCGTTGACCGCCAGGGCCAGCCCCACCGTCTGTCCCGCGGCCGCAGCCGCGACACCCACGGCCGGCCAGGGGATCGCGGCCTCGTAGGTCGTCACCGTGCCGTCGCGTCTCACCCCGAGCCGCACCTGTGTCGCCGCCACCTCATGAGGGTACGCCTCGGGGTCGCCACTGAGCCAACGCCACGCCTGTGGTCCAGCGTTGGTCAGGGCCAGGCCATACTCGTAGATGCTCTTGCCGAAGGCCCCCACCAAGGGGTTGTAGTCCGCTCCCGCTCCCGGCAGCGGATCGATGCCCACCTGCACGCTGTCCTGCCTCCAGACGGCGGTGCCGGAGAAGGTCTGTAGATGGACATCGTCCGTCACCATCACGGCGAGATGCAGGCTCTCGGCATCCCACATGGCCGCGAACCGGGCCGAGCAGTCTTCATCGCCCGCGAGCAGCGTGGGGTTCAAGGGCGTCCAGTCGCCACCGACCTCGACAAAGGCGGTCTGTGGCCATTCGGCGAGATCGCCATCGATGACCACCCCGGCGGGAGCGGGGAGACAGGGGGTGAAGCTCACCTCGGCCGAGACCGCACTGCGCGAGCCATCGGCGAGGGTCAGCTCGGCGTTGACCCGGCACGGGCGGCCCAGCGGTACTCCGGACTTCAGAGGGAACAGCAGCGGAGCGCTCTGACCGGGGGCCAGCTCCAGGGGCGCCGAGACCGCGGTGGAGACCGGGCTCTGCAGGCCCAGGGTGGCCGTCCCGGTCACCGCACGCCGGGATCGGTTGCGGCACACCAAAGTGACCTGTGGCGTACGCGAGGGGGAAAAGCCGGGGAGCGGTTGGCCCATCTCGACGGGCTCTTGCACCGCGATGGTCGCGGTTGCGGCGGCCGAGGGCCCACCTTCGCCGGACAACTGCGCGAACAGGCCGTATGTCTGGGCCTGCGCCGCCGGAGGCGCCGCCACGATCACTTCCACGCTTCGCTCTTCGCCGGGGGCCAGATGGACGGGGACGGCGGAGGGCCTGACGTTCAGAGGCCGGGCGGGCGTCAACTCCAGTTGGGCCGCCAGCGTCCGATCGGTGCTGTTGGCCACCTGCAGCGTCAGAGCGACCTCGTCCCCCGCCGCCACGGCAACGGGCGCCGCGGGAGCCTCGAGCAGCTCAGAGGCGCCCGGCGGGTACAGGGCCGCCGCGACACCGGTGACGAACACCGGGCTTTGGCCCAGCTTCAGACGCATCCTGCCTTCCTCGCAGGCCAGCTCCTCCACCCGGCCGTCCAGGCTCTCCACCCGCACGGTGGCGGCGCCCACCGGCAGCTCGGCGGGGACGCCGTCGGCACCGGCGTTCCACAGCACCAGCAGGGGCTCGCCGTCGCGCAGGAACACATAGCCATACGCCGCGCGTCCCAGCCAGTCCAGACGGCCCGCATACCGTGCCCCCTCCAGGTTCCGCGTCATCGTGGCATAGGCGATGGCCGCGGGCTTGGGGGTATGATCCGTGCGGGTAATCCCGAAGTACTTCTCGCTGACGCTGGCATTGTTCCAGTCGCCGAAGATGTGGACATTGAGGTTGGCCACCCCCTCGCTGAGCGCCTGGACATAGGCGCGGACGATCCAATCCGCCTGCTCGCGCTCCGTGAATCGTCCGGGAGCCGTGGTCCAGCCCATCTCGGTCACCCACAACTCCGAGGGCTTGCCGTATCGGGCGGCGATGGCCTTAGCCCGTCGCAGTTCTCCCACGAAGTCGGTGGCCTCCGGGGAGCCATTGCGGTAGGGATGCATCGAGACGGCGTCCACCCACTGCATTCCGCCCAGTCGCCCGAAGGTCTCCAAGTGCTCTATCGTGTCGCAGGGGCCGATGACCTGAACATCCGGGTTGATCTGCTTCAGCGTCTGGTACACCACGCGATGCAAGGTGACCACATCTTCGGGCGTCCCCTGCCAGCCCCAGGGGATCACCGGCTCGTTCCACACCTCGACCACCGGGACGACATCGGCCACCTGAGAGTATACGAAGGCCACCCAGTCGGCGAAGCGGTCCCAGTCGCGGGGCACCGGGGCAGTGGAACCGTCGGGAGCCCGGGTGAGCCAGTCGGCGAACTGATGGAAGCACAGGTAGGTGTTGACGCCCGCCTGTCTGTGGGCCAGTGGGGCCCGACGCGGCTGATAGTCGCCGTAGTACTGCTTCAGCGTCCAGTCGAACTGACGCGTTTGCCCCTCGACCGGCGAAAAGTGCGTGCTGCGCTCCATCCAGCGGGTCCATTTGATCCCCAGAAGGGGTGCGAGATCGGCCGGCACGCCCCAGCAGGCGAAGACCGATTCCGGTCTGAGCTCCCGGGCGTCGGCGGGCGGCGCGGGGAGCAGGCCGGCGCTCACCTCGGTGCCCTGGAGTGGACGGCCCTCGGCATCCTCCAGGACGAAAGAGAACTGATGGTATCCCGGTCCGGACAGGGGCACCGCCACCTGTGCGGCGCCGTTCGGATCGGGCAGCAACTGAGCACTGCCATGCCCGCTCACGTGCCCCCACATGTCCGTCGTCGTCCAGCGCACCGTGCGCGACTGGCCTCCGCGCGCGTGATGCAGGTGGTACTGCAGCTCGGCGATCTCGCCCTCGAAAAACAGGTTCCCCGGCCCGGCCGAGCTCACCCGGACGCAATCGAAGAGCGGCTCGATGGTTACATCATCCAGCCAGGCGCGGGCCTTGCCGTCCGGCCCGCCCTCCAGGCTATAGCGGAGCCACCACGTCTTCCCCTGTAGCTCCGCGGGCAGGTTCGTCATCTCGATCTCGTAGCGCGTCCAGTCCTGACTGCCCCCGGTGATGATGAGCTCCTCACTCATGGTGGCCTCATTCCACCAGCCCGGCCATAGCCGGAGGCGCAGGCCATCTCGGGGCACTTCCTCGGTGCGGACCCAGGCGGAGAGGCAGTAATCCGAGGTCGCGCTGACCCGGGGCATTGTGGCGAGCATCCCGTCGCCCGGGCGCAGGGCGAGTGAGGCCTCCTGCCCATGCCGGATCTCGCGATCCAGAGCGACGGCGCCGGCCCAGTCCGCGGGCACCGGGTCTTCGAACTCGCCGTTTTGCAGCTCATTTTGCCCGCGGGCGATGCGGGGCTCGAAGGCGAGGCTTTGCAGGTCGATGGGCTTTGGCTCGGCGGGTGCGGGGCCGGTCTCGACCTCGACGCCCACATCGTCGCCGCCGGGCTCCTCGTAGGGCTCACTCAGCTCAGTGGGGACCTGTTCCCCCTCGAGCAGGCGGATTTGCACATCATCTACCCAGGCGGTACCCCGGCCGGGACCGATGGCGAGGAACGGCACCAGGCGCGTGGTGGCCGGATCCAGGCCCCGGAGCACCGCGGCGTAGCGCGTCCAGTTCCGCGTCCCACCGGAGACGATCAGCTCCTTGACCCCTTCGCCGATACTGAGATTCCACACCCATCCCAGGGGCTTTTGGGCATCCCACTGCAGGACGCGGAGGTGCACGGCATCCGGAGCCTCTAGACCTCTGCACCTGATCCACGCGGTGAGCAGGTAGCTATGGGCCGGGTCGACGGTGGCGGCGGCACCGTACACATAGCGCTCGGCATCCGGCCGGGCGTCTATCCGTCCGGACTGCGCGCCGCCGTGGGAGACGAGCAGGTCCACCTGCGAGGCCCGGGCATCCGCCTCGGCCCCCCACGGCCCGGCCTCGAAGTCGCCGTTGGCCAGCAGGTTAGGGCCGCTCTGGGCGGCTGCCACGGATATCAGGCCGCCGAACATCAGGAGAAGGAACGCCTTCATGACCGATCACCTCGAAGCATTGGGGTGCTGCGGGCCGGCTCCCGGTGGCATTCGGGACACCCCGGCCGACACTTCCCCAGCTCGTGCGGGCAGGTACGGGGCGAGACCGTGAGACGGGTCCCTGTCGCCGCGCTCCGCGCCGAGGAGCGAGGCGAGCCCGTCATGCAGCGGCGCGGGGCAAAGCCGGGCGGCAGGACGGACGCAGGAGCGAGGAGAAGAGAGCATGGTGGCACGGAGAGAACACTCGCCTTCCGGCGAACTTGGCGTGGCGCGCGACAGACACTTCACCCTGGAGGAGGCCGGGTCCTTTTCGCCTGTCGACGGGGTACCGAACGCAGATGCATGAGGGTCGCGGGCTCCGCGGACCCGGGGCAATGGCCGGCTATGTGGGTCTCGACAGGATGATCTCTTCGCACGGCGGCCATTGAGCTGCCATACGGGCACCCGCCAATCGCCGCCGGGAGGACTTCCACAGGGGCCGGGAACACCGATGGGTTGGGAAACAGGGCACACAGCAGGCCCGAGGCGGCACGGATCGTGCAGACAGTACACAGGAGGCGGCCCCGTGCCGCCACGAAGGGCTGTGCCCGCCTGTCGAGGCTCAATGCGAAGCAGGAACGCCGGCGGGCGAGGAGGGGCTGCGGGCCGCGCGGCGTCGGACCGGGCAGGCCGCGGGCGGCAGGGAGAGAACAAGAGGAGTTGTGGCGATGACGCTTGACGACCTTCTGCACCGGGCCGACATTCCCGCGGATGCCCTGGATATCATCCGGGGCCACGTGGAGGAAGAGGCCCGCGTATCCGGACCTGCGATGCCAACGAACCGCGAACAGGAGCAGCTCGCGGCCCTCGATTGCATCAGCGACAGCGTGGTCTACTACAGAGACGCGAGTCTGAAGGTCGCCTGGGCCAACCGGGCCGCCAGGGACGGGACCGGCCCGGGTCGTGGCGAACCGGAAGGCGATTACTGCTACCGCCTGTGGCAAGATCGAGACGGTCCCTGTCCTGAGTGTCCGGTCCTCGCCGCCTTCAACAATGGACAGGTCCATGAGCTCGAGTGGACGGCGGTGGACGGGCGCACCTACCGGCTGCGCGCCCATCCGGTGCGCGACGAACAGGGCGCTGTGCTGGGTGTCGTCAAGCTGGGCACGGACATCACCGAGCGCAAGAGGGCGCACGAGGCCGTCGCGCAGTCTCAGGACCTGTATCGTCAAGCCATCGAGAGCGCCGCGGCCGTGCCCTATCGCCGCGACCACCGCACCGGCGATTACGACTTCGTGGGCGCCGGTATCGGCGAGCTGCTGGACATCTCGCCCGAGGAGTTCAGCGTCATTGCGTTCCGGGCCATGATTCGCGAGCGTGTCAATACCCACCCGGAGGCGCCGGTAGAGTGGCTGGACTACGACCGCGCCTACGCCCGGGGCCAGGTGAGCCACTTCCGTGCCGACTACCGTGTGGTCACGCCCGCAGGCCGGGAGAAGTGGCTGAGCGATGCGGCCACTGCCATCCGAGACGGGCAGACCGGTGATCTCATCGCCTCCCTGGGCTTCCTGCAGGATGTGACGGAACGCAAGCTGGCCGAGCAGCGCATCCTTCGGCTGACCCGGCTGTACGCGGTGCTCAGCGAGGCCAATCAGGCCATGGTGCGGCTCCGGGAGCACGACGCGCTGGTGGCCACCATCTGTCGCATCGCCGTGGAGGAGGGCGAGTTCGGGGCCGCGTGGATCGCGGAGAAAGTCCCCCAGGCCGAGGGCCTGGCTCTCCGGGCCTCCTACGGGTTGAGGCAGGAACAAGTGGCGGCACTCGCAGAAACCCTCTCCACGGCCAAGACCGCGCTGGGGCCGTGTCGACTGGCGATGGACGCCGGCAGGCCGTGCGTCTTGCGGGGCGGTGATCTGGCCTCGATCCGGCCGTGGGGAGCTCTGTGGGAGGCGGGCAAATGTGATGCCGTGGCCGCCTTTCCCCTCAAGGTCGGGGAGCGCATGGCCGGAGCCCTCGGGGTGAGCACATCGGACAGTGAGCTACTGGATGAGGAGGGGATGAGGCTTCTGACCGAGCTGGCCGATGACATCTCCTTCGCCCTGCTGTCCATGGAGCATCAGAAGGCCCGCGAGCGCTCGGAGGCCGCTTTGCGAGAAAGCGAGGAGCGCTACCGCACGATCATCGACGCCAGCCCGCTGAGTATCCTGCTCACTCGGGACGAGCGCTATGTGTACGCCAATCCGGCGGCGGTGCGGCTGCTGGGCTACCGTGGGCGCCGGGAGATCGAGGGGCGGCCGCTGGAGGCTCTGCTGGGTCCGGAACAGGCCGAGCTCGTGGCGCAACGCCATCGACTGGCCATCTCCGGGCAAGCCAACGCTCCCACGGAACTCACGGCGCTGCGCGCCGACGGGACGACGGTAAGCGTCGAGAGTGTGTCGGTGCCGCTTCGTCTGCAGGACGGCCCGGCGGCTCTGGTAATGGCCATGGACATCTCGGAGCGCAAGCAGGTGGAGGAGGCCGCGCGCCTGGCCGCCGTGGGGCAGTTGGCGGCCGGGGTGGCGCACGAGTTCAACAATATCCTGGCCACCCTGATGCTGCGGGCCGAGTATGCAGGGGTCAGCGGCACTATCGACGACTACCGGCAACTGGCCGAGACCGTGGGCCGACAGGCCCAGCGCGGGGCACAGATCTGCAAGAAGCTGGCCATCTTCAGTCGCCCGCAGATTCCCCGGCGTCAACCGCTGTGCATCGAGGACGCCATCGAGGCCGCCCACGGCCTGCTGGCCCGCCAACTGGAACTGGCCGACATCGAGACCAGGTTCTCATTCCACGCGCGCCCCGCACGGGTCATGGCCGACGCCGGCCAACTGGAGCAGGTGTTTGTCAATCTGCTGATCAACGCCTCCCATGCCATGCCCGGCGGCGGGGTACTGGCCGTCACCACGGAGACGCACGGTGAAGAGGGTCCGCGGCCGGAGGTGATCGTCCGGGTGACCGATTCGGGCACAGGAATGCCTCCGGAAGTGGCCGTGCGGGTCTTCGAGCCTTTCTTCACCACGAAGGGCGAACTGGGAGGCAGCGACGTACCCGGCAACGGCCTGGGTCTGGCGGTCTCTCACGGGATCGTGACGGCCCACGGCGGGACGATAACGGTGGCCAGTCAGGTGGGACAGGGGAGCACCTTCGAGATCCGCTTCCCGGGCCACATCGGCCGGCACGCCGCTCCCAAAGCCCCTGAATCCCGGGAGGTCGGCCCCAGCGGTCAAGACCATGTTGGCGCCCGGGTGCTGGTGGTCGAGGACGAGGCCGACCTGCGAGAGGTCATGGGCCTCGTACTATCCGGCGGCGGCTATTCCGTGCAGTTGGCCGCCGATGCCGGGGAAGCCATCGCGCTGCTGCACAGCGACCATTTCGATGTGGTCGTCACCGACCTGCTCATGCCGGGCGGCGGGGGGCGGAGGGTCCTGGACCACACGCGGCAGCTCCCTACGCCCCCCCCGGTCATCGTGCTCACCGGGAAGGTGGAGCCGGGAGCCGGGGAGAGCACAAGCCGCTAGGGGGTCGAGAGGTGCTGGAGGCGGTGAAGAGGGTACTGGGGTGAGGGCCGCCGCGCGCTAG
>CAYRFY010000411.1:0-1213 GCA_964423635.1 uncultured Armatimonadia bacterium
TTGCCGCCGATGACGGCATCATGCCCCAGACCGTGGAGGCCATCAACCACGCTAAGGCCGCCAAGGTGCCGATTATCGTCGCCGTCAACAAGATCGACCGCCCCGATGCCGACCCGGATCGGGTCAAGCAGCAGTTGTTGGAGCACGAACTCGTCGCCGAAGAGTGGGGCGGTGAGACCATCGTTGTTCCGGTCTCGGCGCACACCAAGGAGGGACTGGATAACCTCCTGGAGATGATACTCATCGTCGCCGAGGTCCAGCAGCTCTGGGCGGACACCAAGGCGGACTTCGTCGGCGTCGTCGTTGAGAGCAGCGTCGATCCCAGCCAGGGAACCGTCTGCACCGTGCTGGTCCGCAACGGGACCGTGAAGGTCGGTGATTCGGTGGTCTGCGGCTCGGCCCACGGCCGGATCCGCCGTCTACGAGACTGGCAGGGCAAGACGGTGAAAGAGATGGGACCCGGATCGCCGGTGGCCGTCGTCGGGCTCACAGGCGTGCCCGAGGCGGGCGAGGTTATGATAGCCGCCGCCAATCCGAAGGAAGCACGTCGTCTCGCCGACGAGCGCGCCATCTCCCAGAGAGAAGACGAATTGTCAGGATCCGGTGGCGTATCCCTGCGTGACCTGTACCAGGAGGCCACCGGGACCGGTCGCGCCTCGCTTAACGTCGTGCTCAAGGCCGATGTCTGGGGTTCCGTGCAGGCCATCGAGAGCAAGCTGATGCAACTGGATCGCCGCGTGGATGAGCTGGACATCAACATGGTCAGCGCCGGAGTGGGTAACGTCACCGAGTCAGACGTCATGCTCGCGAAGGCGTCGGAAGCAATCGTCATGGGATTCCACTGCGAGGTGGATTCCCAGGTTCGCCAGACCGCGGAGACCGAGGGAGTCGAGTTGCGCCTCTACGACGTCATCTACGATCTCATGGAGGATGTCGAGAAGGCGCTCCTGGGGCTTTTGCAGCCTGTGTTCGAGGACGTTGTGCTCGGCAAGGCTCAGGTGCTGCAGCTCTTCCGCATCTCGCGCATCGGCGTCATCGCCGGCTGCACGATCACAGAGGGCCGCATGGAACGCGGTGCCTTGATGAAGGTGACGCGGGGCAAGGAAGAGGTCTATACCGGGCCGTTGCAGTCGCTGCGTCATTTCGATCAGGATGTGCGCGTCGTGGAGGCCCCGGGCCAATGCGGGATATCAACCAACGACTGGCGCGGTTG
>CAYRFY010000411.1:1223-7107 GCA_964423635.1 uncultured Armatimonadia bacterium
TCGAGCTGTGGGGGAAGGTGCAGCTCGAGCGCAAGCTTGTCCTTCGCGACGAAAGCGATGTGACCTGACGGCCTCAGGCGAACCGACTCCTTGACACGGAGCACCTTCCCGGATCCGCGGCCGAGTGTGCGCGATCGGGCTCTTTGCCAGGGCTCCGGCCGAAGAGCCCACATTCGCAAGAAAGTGTCCTGCGGAGAGCGTTCGCTCCCGGAGGGAGCAGTTCGTGCAATCCCCCGGGATTGAGCGAGGTTCTTCGCCATCTCGCTGCGCTTCATTGACGCTCAGAATGACATGAAGCGGGCCAGGCGGACCTTTCGGCCGCACTTCCGGGGCCCGGGTGATAGATGATGCCGGCCCGACTCGGTGTGCTGACTATCGTGCTCGAGGTCACCGACGCCATAACGCTGAAGGACAAGAGGCAGGTCGTGCAAAGCGTGCTGGATCGCGCGGCCCAGCGGTTCAATGTGGCGGTGGCTGAGGTCGGGCTGTTGGACAGTCGGCGGCGGGCCGAGCTGGCGTTCGCCTGCGTGGCCAACGACGGCAAGCACGTGGCCGACGTCTTGGACTCGGTGCTCAGGTACGTCGAGGGTGACCCGCGGGCGACGGTGCTGGAGAGCGAGACCGAGCTTGTCTAGAAGAGGCGGGCGTTTGCGGACGCGCCTTTTTGGCGCGGCAGGCCCAAGGCGCATGGCTCCCCGGGGGGCACGGGTCCGCCACGCCGGCGGCGAAGGACCCACATATCATGGCCACACAGCGGCAGTTGAGAGTCAACAATCTCCTCAAGCATGAGATCGCCGACATCGTGATGCGCGAGTTGGAGGACCCCGATCTGGGCTTTGTCACCATCACCGGTGTCGAGGTATCGGTGGATCTGCGGCATGCCAAGGTGTTCGTGAGCGTCCTGGGGGATGATGCGGCCAAACGTCGGTCGATGGGCGTCATGATTAGGGCGCGACATTTCATGCGCAACCATCTGCGCGACCGGCTGGATCTGCGGCATATCCCCGAACTGGTTTTCCGCCTCGACGATACAGCGGAGAAGGCACAGCACATCGAGGAGTTGCTCCGTCACGTCGCCGAGGAAAGCAGCGATCCGGATGCCAGTGATGAGCAATGAGTCGGCTTCCACACCCGCGGCGGTTGCGGCGATTCTTGCCGAGGCCGCTCGGGTGCTGATCGTCACCCACGAGAACCCCGACGGTGACGGGATCGGCAGCGCCCTCGCTCTGGGCCATGCGCTGCGTGCCATGGGCAAGCAGGTGCATTGCTGCCTGACGGACCCGTGCCCCGAGAAGTACGGCTTCCTCCCCGGTGCCGAGGCATTCACCACCATCGCCCCAGAGACGCAATTGGACTGCGCCGTGGCACTGGACTGCGATGGCTCCGCTCGGCTGGGCCGCCTCTTGCCGGCCTTCGAGCGGGCGCCGGTCAACTGTAGCATCGACCACCACAATGGACTTCAGCGTTTCGCCACCGTCAACTGGGTGGATGCGGGCCGGCCGGCCACGGCTCTCATGGTCTATGAACTGCTGGGGCCACTGGGCGCCGAGATCGACGGCGACATCGCTACCTGTCTGTACGCGGGCGTCGCGGCCGATACGGGGTTCTTCCGGTTCCAGAACACCACTCCCGAAGCCCTGACCGTGGCGGGCGAGTTGGTAGGCCTGGGCGCCGACCCCAGCGATATCGCGCGCCGGAGTGCCGAGGCCGTTCCGCTGCGCAAGGCGCTACTCACCGGGCGCGCGTTGGCTTCGCTGGCGCAGTACGCCGAGGGGCGGGTGCTCGTGGGGGTGCTGGAGCTGGCGGACTTCGTACAGACCGAGGCAAGGCCTGAAGACACCGACGGGATCGTGGATCAGCTCAAGCAGATTGCCGGACCGCAGATCGTCATCCTCATTCGGGAGAGCGAGCCTCGCCACTGGCGGGTCAGTATGAGGTCGCAGAAGGCGGACGTCAGCGCCGTCTGCCGCCGCTTCGGGGGCGGCGGACACGTCCTGGCCGCCGGATGTAGCCTCGAGGGCCCGGCGTCCGAGGTTGTGGAGGACTTGGTGGACGCGGCGGCGGCCGCTCTCTTTCCGGGCGGTGCCCTGTGAACGGTCTCCTGAACGTCCTCAAGCCCCCGGGCATGACCTCCCACGATGTGGTGAACGTCGTGCGCCGCCTGGTGCCCGGCAAAGTCGGACATACCGGGACGTTGGACCCCCTCGCTTCGGGGGTCCTCGTGCTCACCATCGGGGCGGCAACGCGGCTGACGGACCTGGTTGCCATCGAGGACAAGGCCTACCGGGGCGAACTGACCTTTGGCTTCGAGACGGACACCCTGGATCTCGATGGTGTGGTGACGGCTCGTGGCGAGACCTCACACCTGACTGAAGCCGCGGTGCGGGACGCGATGGCCGGCATGGTGGGGGTCCTGGAGCTTCCGCCTCCGATGTACTCGGCGGTCAAGCAGGGCGGGCGGCGGCTGTACGAGCTGGCCCGAGCGGGGCGCGAGGCGGTGCGACAGCCGCGGCCGATGACCGTCAGACGGATGGAGCTTATCGACTATAGTCCTGGTGACGAGCCCCGCTGCCTGTGCGACATTGAGTGCTCCAAGGGCACCTATGTGCGCGGTCTGGCACAGGAATTAGCCCGGCGTCTGGGCACGGTGGCAACGCTCAGTTTGCTGGTGCGCGTCGCCCATGGCGGCTACCTCCTCCCCGACGCCATGACACTGGAAGAGGTCACGCAGGCGGCCGCCGAGGGCACTCTGCATGCCAAGATGGTACCCATGGCCAGGGCGCTCCCGGAGTTTCCGAAAGTGAGCCTCGACCGGGCCGCGGCGGTGCAGATGCAGCACGGCGGCGCTCTTTGCCATGACATCGACCTTCCTGCGGGCACCTTGGTGATGGTGCTGTCCGGGGAAGAGGCCGTATGTATCGCCGAGGTCCTGTCGGGTGAGAACGGTCCCCGACTTCAGCCGCGGCGCGTATTCCGATCCTGAAATCAGCCCGGGGCGGGGACTGATCCATGCTCCCGGGCCGGGGCGTTGCGATGCGCATCTATGAGGTTCCGGACTGGTCAGCCGTCGCCCAGATTCCCCGCGTGCTGGCCGTGGGAGCCTTCGACGGCGTCCACCGCGGCCATCAGCGCCTGCTGGGCCATGTCTGCCGTATCGCCCGCGAGTACCGCGTCCAGTCCTCCATCATGACCTTTGAGCCCATTCCGGCTCAGATCTTCCGCCCCACCGGTCGCAATAACGTGCGCCTATCCCTGGCGGAGGAACGTTCCCGAGAGTTGTGTGGCCAGTGCATCGACACCGGCATTGTGGTGGCTTTCGAGCAGGCCTTTCGCGACATGAGCGCCCGCCAGTTCGCCGCCGACCTGCTGGTTGAGCGGCTGGGCGTCGTGGCTTTGGTGGCCAGCAAGAGCCACCGCTTCGGCAGCAATGCCGAGGCGGACATCCACAGCATCACGGCTCTGGGGATGGATCTGGGGTTCGAAGTGCATGTGCTGCCACCCATCGTGGAAGACGGCAGGCTCATCAATAGCACCCAGATTCGCAAACGTCTCTGGGCGGGTGATGTGAAGACGGCCGCCGACCACCTGGGACGATTGTATGACGTGGCCGGACAGGTGGTGGGAGGCCGCCAACTGGGGCGGCAACTGGGGTTTCCTACAGCCAATCTGCGGCCCCACCCCGAGAAGCTCGTTCCCGCAGACGGCGTGTACGCCTGCGCCGCCCGCACCGAGCCCTCAGAGGGCGCGCCCGGCCGGTGGATGCCGGCCGCCGTCAGCATTGGGAATACGCCCACCATCGGCGACGGGGGCCGCACCATCGAGGCCCACGTGCTCGACCGCGACGACCTGGAGTTGGCCGGGGTGCAGATGCGCCTGCTGTTCTGCGCGAGAGTTCGGGACCAGCAGCGGTTTCCGAGCACCGATGAACTCGTGGCCCAGATCCGCCGTGACACCGAACGGGTTCGAGAGGCCTATGAGGAAGCGCAGATGAAGCTCGCCGCGTGGCGAGAAGCCCCCTGCGGGCCGACGGTGTGACGATGTCCGGGGCGGTTGGCGGTGAGACCATCGCACAGTAGCAGGGCGGGCCAAGTGGCCCGCCCTGTGTGGTTCTGTCCGCGATGCTCTCGGCGCCGTCCGTCTAGAACTGCTGGAGGATGGCGTCGTCGGGGTCGTCGTCGTCGAAGGGGATCACATTGCGGCTGTCCCCGACCACGCGGACCGGGCGCTCCATTGGCCGCGGCGCCGGAGCGCGTCGGGCCCTGGGTGCCGTCTGGACCTGGGCCACGGCTCCCATGGCGCCGTCGTTGCTCAACTGGAAGTTGCCCACCATCGCGCGGAGCTCTTCGGCCTGGGCCGTGAGCTCCTCGGCCGCGCTGGCAGATTCCTCGGAGTTGGCCGCGTTCTGCTGGGTGACCTGATCGAGCTGGCTCACCGCACCGTTGATCTGGTCGATCCCCTGGCTCTGCTGATCGGAGGCCGCGGCGATCTCGTCCATGACCTCGGTGACCTTGCGGATCTGTTCGGAGATCTCAGCCAGGTTGGTGAAGACCTCCTGGTTGATCGTCACGCCGTCCTCGGCATTGCGCACCGACTCGTCGATGAGGTCCGCCGTTGACTTGGCCGCTTCGGCGCTGCGCATGGCCAGATTGCGCACTTCCTCGGCGACGACGGCGAAGCCCTTGCCCGCGTCACCGGCACGGGCGGCCTCGACGGCCGCGTTGAGGGCCAGCAGGTTGGTCTGGAAGGCGATCTCGTCGATGGTCTTGACGATCTTGGCGGTCTCGTCCGAGGAGGACTTGATCCTGTCGATGGCTTCGGAGAGCCGTGTCATGCTGTCCACACCGCGCTCGGCGCTGGTGCGTGCGGTGTCGGACATGCCCTTGGCCTCGTGGGCATTGCCTGCGTTCTGCTTGGTCATGGAGGCCATCTGTTCGAGGTTGCTGGAGATCTCCTCTAGAGAGCTGGCCTGTTCGGCGGCACCCTGAGCCACGGCCTGGCTGCCCGTATTGATCTCGGCCGCGGCGCCGGTGACCTGGTTGGCGGCCAGGGCCACCTGCGCGAAGCCCTCGTCGAGGTTGCCTGCAGCCTGGTTGAGTGCTTCCTTGATGCGGTTGTAGTCGCCCTGGTACTCACCGGCCACGCGGGCCGTGAGGTCACGGTCCGCCAGATGCTCCAGAGTCTCGGTGGCTTCGTTGATCGGGGCCATGATGGCGTCGAGCATGGCGTTGATGCCCTCGATGAGCCTGGCATAGGCGCCCTGATAGGCGGAGATATCGGCCCTCTGTGAGAGCTTACCGGCCACGGCGGCCGCCGCAAGGCCATCGGCGTTGTCTACGAGGGAGCTGATGGTGTCCCTGACAACGGCCATGCTCTCATTGATCCGGCTAAACAGGTCGAACAGTTGTGCGGTGCTCTCGTCGGCCGGGTCCACCGACAGGTCGACCGTCAGGTCGCCGGCGGCAAGCTTGTTGAGGCCGGAAACGACACGGTTGACGTGGGTCTCACTGTACTCGCTGGCGCGATTCTGAGCCGTCACGTCCTGGATGACCTCAATATGCCCCATGCTCTGGCCGTCGCGGTCGGTGATGTAGGCCACGTCCACCCGGAAGTCCATGTCCATCCCGGGCTGCTTGAAGTACGAGGTCTTCTCGCCGCTGCGCAGCTTGGCAATCCCGCAGCGGTCTGTGTTGCAGATGTCGGCTCCCCAGGCGCTACAGTGCTGCCCCAGGATCTCGCTGCGCTTCAGCCCCGTCAGGTCCTCGACGGCCTTGTTAAGGAACAACCAGCGCATGTCAAGATCGGTCACCGAGATTGGGAAGGGCACAGAGTCGAGGATTGCGTCATAAAGGTGCGTCTTGTCGGCGAACCTGTCCAGGGTCCGGTT
>CAYRFY010000411.1:7117-7545 GCA_964423635.1 uncultured Armatimonadia bacterium
GAATGTGCCGGCGAGGTTCTCTGTGTCGCCTCGTACGGTGAGGTCATCGTTCTCGGCCGCGGCCAGCAGAAGCTCGACCTGAGCCTGCAACCCGGTCAGATTGCCTCTGAGGGCATCCACACTCTCATTGGCGATGACCTGCTTGCCCCGGCGGGGCTTGATCGTGGGGGAGAAGTCTCCCTTGGAGTACGCGACCAGCACGCCCAGCAGCTCCAGGACGAAGTCGATGTGGATGTCCGCGGAGGCATCGACCTGTGCGGCCGCGCGCTGGAAGACGCCGGGCAGGTCCTGCAGCTCGATGTGATACTCGAAGTCCCCCTCGTCCACCTGTCGAGTGTGGTACGTGTCGATGGCGTCGATGAGGCCACCCACCGCCGAAGTCGCGGCGTTTAGCCCTCCATACAGGCGGGCCATCTCCCCGTCCGCGC
>CAYRFY010000412.1:0-7518 GCA_964423635.1 uncultured Armatimonadia bacterium
GCGCTACTCGACGGCGTACTTCCTGACGTCTTCGCGCGCTGTGTGGAGGACATTGACCTGGACCAGCTTGCGTCTCGGGGTATCGAGGCGATCCTGCTGGATCTGGACAATACCGTGTGTGAATGGCGCTCGGAGGTCATCTCCCCGCATTGTGAGGCCTGGATCTGTCGGGCGAAGCAGCAGTTCCGCTTGGCCATTGTCTCCAATAGCATCAAGCCCCGGCGGCTCCGGCGCGTGGGCGAGCGGCTGGGGATCCCGGCGGTGGGGAGGTGGGGATTGGGCCGCAAGCCACTGCCCGGCGGGATTCTTGCGGCCCTGCGGGAGCTGGACGTCCCCCCGGCGGCGGCCGCCATCGTGGGTGACCAGTTGTTCGCCGACATCCTGGGCGGCAACCGCCTGGGCTTGTTCACCATCTGGGTCAAGCCGCTGCGTCCCCGGGAGTTCGCGGGCACCAAATTCGCCCGTATGCTGGAGGCGTTGGCGGTGGCGCGGTTTCGGCGTCGCGGCCTGCTGCCCGAGGATTGGAGCTGCTAGATGACACACCTCTTTGACCTGGACGGTGAAACCAAGGTCCTCGCTGTCATCGGCTGGCCCGTACGGCACAGCCTCTCGCCGCCCATGCAGAACGCGGCTCTAGCCGAACTGGGCCTCAACTGGGTCTACGTGCCCTTCGAGGTCTCCCCGACGCGGCTCGAGGCGGCCGTCGAAGGCCTGAGGTCTCTGAACGTGGTGGGCTGGAACGTCACCGTGCCCCATAAGGGGGCGATGGCGGGCCTGGTCGACGAACTGGGTGACAGCGCCCGGGTGCTGGGGGCGGTGAACACCGTGGAGGTGGTGCGCGGGGTCCTGTACGGCCACAACACCGATGGGGAAGGTTTCCTGCGCGCTCTCAGGGAACAACAGGAGGTCATCCGGGGTAAGAGGGTGGCCTTGATCGGCGCCGGCGGCTCCGCACGCTCCATCGCCTACGCCGTGGCCAACGACGGCGCGGCCGCACTGACGATCCTGAACCGTACCGCTCAGCGGGCCGTGGAGGTGGCGGAGCTTGTCGCCCGGGAGACGGGGCTGCAGGTCCAGGTGGTGGGTCTCGAGGCACCCGAGGCCGGGCAGGTGGTGGGGCAGGCCGAGATCGTCATCGACGCCACTCCGGTGGGGATGCACCCGCAGACCGCTGTGCCGCCCGTCGTGCCGCCACAGTGGCTCCACGAGGGCCAGTGTGTCTGCGACCTGGTCTACACCCCGCGGGATACCACGCTCCTGCGGGCCGCCCGGGAGCGTGGAGCACGGACCCTTGACGGCACCGGAATGTTAGTACACCAGGGC
Organism: uncultured Armatimonadia bacterium; assembly: GCA_964423635.1. GTDB lineage: Bacteria > Armatimonadota > Zipacnadia > Zipacnadales > JABUFB01 > CAYRFY01. The sequence continues at coordinate 1,324 of CAYRFY010000412.1, forward strand.
GCCATCGCCCTGGAGCGCTGGACCAATACGGCCGCTCCGGTGGAGGTCATGAGGGAGGCATTGCTGGGGGCGCTGGCGAAGCGTCGGTGAACGGCGGTCTGCGAGTCGGCGGGTCACGAGTCGCGAGTCAACGGCAACGGTCCCGCCTTGCGGTAGCGGCGGCGCCCTCGCCGCAGAATGCCGTTGACCGCCGTTGACTGCCGTTGACCCGCGACTCGCGACTCGCCGACTCCAACAAGGCCGGGCTTTGTTGACTTGCCCAAGTGCGCTGACCTATAATGCGACTGGGGGCATGGGGTCCGGCGTGAGTCCACGGGTTTGGAGCTACACTAAACCAGAGGTGCGAGGCGATGCGCAGGCCTACCGCTCGGAAACGTATCGGCCAGATGCTCATTGAGAAGGGTCTCATCACCGAGGACCAGCTCACCCAGGCCCTCGACGTGCAGAAACAGACCACCGAACTCATCGGCCAGATACTGGTCGACCTGGGCCACGTGGAGCGCAACGCCCTCTACGAGACGCTTTCGGAGCAGTTGGGGTTCCCCTACGTGGACATCGCCAACAACCCTCCGGACGCCAAGGTCGCCACGCTCATTCCACAGGATGTGGCGGAGCGCTACAAGGCGGTGCCCCACGCGCGAGGCGACGGATGCATGCGGGTGGCGATGGCCGAGCCCAGCGACGTCATGGCCGCCGATCAGCTCAAGGTCCACCTGCAACAGAATATCGAGCCGCTGCTGGCGGACCCCGACGCCGTGCAGATGGCGATCTCCAATGCCTTCGAGCGCGCCCGCTCCGGAGGCGGACCCGCCCAGGAAGCGGCGCCGGGAGTGGCCTCGTCCTTCGGCGGAGTGGACATGAAAGGCCTCACCGACCAGGTGAGGGACTCGGGGATGCTCGCCACCGATGATGACAAGACCGAGAGCCGCGTGAGCATGGACCCGGTGGCCGATGTGGCCGAAGAGGCCCCGATCATCAAGATCGCCAAGGTCGTCTTGCAGCGCGCCATTCAGGAGCGCGCCAGCGACATCCATATCGAGCCCTACATGGACCGCGTCCGCGTCCGCTTCCGCATCGACGGCGTCCTGCACGACATCCTCCCCCTGCCCAAGCACATCCACGCCCCGCTCATCTCACGCTTCAAGATCATGTCCGAGATGAACATCGCCGAGCGTCGTGTGCCGCAGGACGGTCGCATCCACGTGCGGCACCAGACCAGGGAGTACGACCTGCGCTCCTCCGTCATCCCCACCACCAATGGGGAGAAGTTCGTCATGCGTATTCTGGACAAGAGTTCCGTACAGGTCGGTCTGGAGAGCCTCGGCATCGATGCGGAGATGCTGGCCGATGTGGAGCACCTGATCCACCAGCCCAATGGCATGATCCTGTCCACAGGCCCCACGGGATCGGGAAAAACCACAACACAATACTCCATCCTCAACCGTATCAACTCTGTAGAGATCAACATCATCACTATCGAGGACCCGGTGGAGTACCAGCTCGACGGTATCGCCCAGGTCCACGTGAACCGCAAGGCGGGTCTGACCTTCGCCATCGCTCTGAAGTACTTCCTGCGCCAGGACCCGGATGTCATCCTCGTGGGTGAGATCCGTGACCTGGAGACATCGGAAATCGCCATTCAGGCCGCCTTGACTGGTCACCTTGTTCTCAGCACCCTGCACACCAATGACGCTCCTTCAACCATCACCCGTCTGGTGGACATGGGCGTGGAACCGTTCCTTATCTCCTCCTCGGTTATCGCTTCCATGTCCCAGCGCCTGACCCGCAAGGTCTGCGACAACTGTCGGGAGCCCTACATGCCCCGCAAGGACGTCCTGCTGGGATTCGGGTTCGATCCCGATGCACCCGAGAACCGGGATCAGGTGTTCTACCACGGCCGCGGGTGCGAGAACTGTCGCCAGACCGGCTATCGCGGGCGTCTGGGCATCTACGAGCTGATGATGATGAACCAGGAGATCGCCGAATTGGTGGTCAAACGCGCCTCCGCCGGTCAGATCCGTGAGGCGGCACTGGCCTCAGGCATGGTGACCCTGCAAAGGGACGGCTTCCGCAAGGTCCTCAAGGGCCTGACCACCGTGGAAGAGTTGACCCGCGTGGTGTTCACCGCCGGTAGCTATACCTAAGAGGCGTGGTCGGGGAGCCCACACTCCCGGGCGGTACCGACCGCTGTCAGTGGGCCGTGTCGTAGTCGGTGGGGGGCTTTCCAGCCCGCCAAGCCGATCCGCAAGATCGGCTTGGCCCTCCGGCGGCTTAGACGCAAGCAGGGCTGCACTGTCTCCAGAGCCGGCCCGGAACCCGCGGCATCCCGCGGTGTTTGTTGTCTCGACCACCGCACCCGCGCGACGATGCCAATACCTTTCGGTTTCGGCCGCAGGGCATCGCCTGTGGCCGATCCCCACGGCCGCCACGCGGAGGCGGCGCGGGAGACCGGCGAGCAGTTCCCCCAGGATCTTCGGGCGGCACAGGCCGCAGACAGTATCCGCAGACCGACTTACCAGGAGGACCTTTGATATGGCCCAGAACACTCCGGGAGCCCCTGGTCGTCCCGGCGCAGCGGTGCAGGCCCGCCGGCCGCAGCTCAAGCCCGTTGAAGACGTGCATATCGACGAGCTTTTGGAGATCGTGGTCGAGAACAACGCCTCCGACCTGCACCTCGCCGTGGGGCTGCCGCCGATCATGCGCATCGACGGTGAGCTGAAACGCTCCCGCTATGAAACGCTGTCCACGCCGATCTGCCAGCGCATGATGTACGACATCCTCACCGACGACCAGATCCAGCGGTTCGAGACCGACATGGAGTTGGACTGTTCGTACCAGATGCGTCAGATCGCCCGTTTTCGCGTCAACGTGTATCGCGACAAGGGCAATGTGGCCGCCGCTCTGCGCCTGATCCCGCAGCAGGTGCCGTCCATGCGTGAGCTCGGCCTGCCGGCGGTGACGGAAGACCTGGCCAAGCGGCCCCGCGGCCTCTTGCTCGTCACCGGCCCCACCGGTAGCGGCAAGTCCACGACCCTGGCCTCCATCATCCACCAGATCAACTCCGACCGGGCCGAGCACATCATCACCATCGAAGACCCCATCGAGTACCTGCACACCCATCGCAAGAGCGTGATCAACCAGCGCGAGCTGGGCCAGGATACCCTGTCTTTCGCCGCCGCGCTGCGGTCGGCACTGCGCGAGGACCCGGACGTCATCTTGGTCGGTGAGATGCGCGATCTTGAGACCATCAAGCTCGCCATCACCTGTGCGGAGACCGGTCACCTTGTCATGGCCACGCTGCACACCAATAACGCCGCCGAGTCCGTGGACCGCATGATCGACGTGTTCCCTGCCGAGGAGCAGGAGCAGATTCGCGTGCAGCTCTCCAACAACCTGGTCGCCATCATGTCCCAGCAGCTTCTGCCCCGGGCAGGGCAGCCGGGGCGTGTGGCCGCGATTGAGGTCATGGTGGCCTCGTCGGCCATCCGGAACCTCATCCGTGAGAACAAGGCGCACCAGATGCACTCGATCATCCAGACCAGCGCCGAGGCCGGGATGCAGTCCATGGACCAGGCGCTGCGCGACCTGTACAAGCAAAGCCTTATCACGCACGAGACCGCCATGCGCCGCTCGCACAACCCGGACGAGCTGGAGAAGCTCATCCACGGGGATTAGCCCCATCGCCGTGGCGTCGCGGATCGGGGCGGGGGGCGCATCTCGCGTGCTCCGCCGACCGGCCCGACACCGCAAGCCGGGGCAACCGGCGCGGGTCTCGGCGGTAAAGCTACCGTAAGACCGGCCGAAGAATCTATTGCGGATTGTGTGAGCACCCGCCCGGGGTGGGTATGATGGGGCTGAGTCTCTGTCTGAGGCCGCCCACCCACGGCTGTCCGTCGCGCGCGGCGGACGGAGGAGAGTGATGCTAGAGTGGCAACCTTTGAGTATGTGGCCAGGGACAAGACGGGCAAGGAAGTCACCGGCACCGTGGAGGCCGCCAACAAGGACGCCCTGGTCAAGCAGCTCCGCGATCAGGGCCTGATCACCTCCAAGGTCCAGGAGAAGAAGGCCCAGGGCGTCGCGAAGAAAAAGACAGGCAAGCGCCTGTTCGGCAACAAGGTCAATCTGCGCCATCTTTCCATTTTCTGCCGCCAGTTCGCCACCATGATCAATGCCGGCGTCTCGCTGGTGAGATGCCTGGACGTTCTGGAGCAGCAGACCGACAGCGCACGGCTCAAGGAGATCATCCGCGACATCAGCGCCGAGGTCGAGGGTGGCGCCACGCTCTCCCGCTCGATGGCCAAGTTCCCCACCGTCTTCAGCAACCTGGCCGTCGGTCTGGTACGCGCCGGAGAGGTCGGTGGTGTGCTGGACGAGACGCTGGACCGTCTCGCGGGCTTCCTGGAAAGCGACATGGAGCTGCGCCGGAAGGTCAAGTCGGCCATGACCTACCCGGTTCTGGTTATGATCGTCGCCGTCGGCATCGTGGTCTTCCTGGTGACCTTCATCCTCCCCAAGTTCTTGGACCTCTTCACCGAGCTGGGTCTTAAGGAAGACAGCTTCCCGCTGCCCACTCTCATCCTCATGAAGATCAGTAACTTCATGACCAGCAAATGGTATCTGACCATCGGCATCACGGTGGGTCTTGTCATCGCGATCAACCGGATCAAGGCCACCAAGACCGGCAAGCGCTATTACGATATGATCAAGCTGCGGGTGCCGGTCTTTGGAAGCCTCAACCACAAGATCGCCATCGCCCGCTTCGCCCGGACGCTGTCGACGCTGATGTCCTCGGGTGTCCCGATTCTCCAGGCCATGGAGACCGTGGCGGGCACCGTGGACAACGACATCATCGCCGACGCCATCTTGCTCTCGCGTGCCAGCATCCGTGAGGGTGATACCATCGCCGACCCGCTGGCGGCCTCCAAGATGTTCCCGCCCATGGTGGTGCAGATGATCACCATCGGTGAGGAGACCGGTCAGCTCGACCAGATGCTTGAGAAGGTCGCCGACTTCTACGAGGGCGAGGTCGAGGCCGCTTTGGAATCGCTGACCTCGGCTCTGGAACCCGTGCTGATTGTGTTCCTCGGCGTGGTGGTCGGCTTCATCGTTGTTGCCATGTTCCTGCCGCTGGTGTCGATCATTTCGGGTCTGTCGCAGTAGGGTCGGGGTCGGCTGTGGGAGTGTGGCGTGTCTGTTCCGTCGGCCGGGGCCAAGGCCTCGGCCGACGGTTGTCGTTGGCCCAGTTGACAGGTCATAGACGAGTCGTGCACGCAGGCAAGAGCACGCACCGCGAGGGGAGAGCGCGGCCGCACGTGGTCCGCCGGGCATGGCTGTTCACCTGGATATCCCGGAGGTTTGGCTGCATGTCTCTCAGGCTCGACGGTGCCTATCTAGTCAGTATCTGTGTGATGATGATTGCGTTTGGTGTGTGTCTGATGGGCTCGACGGCGCTGGACTGGCTGTTCAGGTCGGCCTAGCGGTCCGGCCGAGAAGCCCTGGTCAGCCGGGGAATGTCATTGTGAGAGCGTCCGCTCCCACAGGGAGCAGTTCGAGAAATCCCCTGGCATTCAGCGAGATCCCACGCCACAGCGGCGCTTGCGAGGCCGGCGCTCCAGGATGACATGGGGCGGGCGGGTCGGCCTGCCGCCCACGCCCCCAGGGGCGCAGGCGGCGATGACGGCGTTCCCGTGTGGCCCCATGGTGAGAAGAGACGTGGCCCGGCGCTTGACTCCTCGGGATAGCCGCGCGCCGGAGGCCGCCGTGAGTGGTCCCCAGCAGCGGTACCGCCGCGGTCTCGCGGGACAAGGTCGCCCGGGGGAGGGCGGCTTCTGACCGCAACTGCAGGTTTCCCCAAACAACAACAGCGGCGCGGGGCCGCCCGCCTGGTCTGAGGCGGACGCGGGGCTCGGGCCGGTGGCCGTGCTTTCGGAGCCCCGATGATCTACCTTCCCGACAACCCTCTGCTGTGGGTCCTGGTTTTCCTCACCGGGGCCGCCATCGGCAGCTTTCTGAACGTGGTCATCTACCGGTGGCCCCAGCGGGAGTCGGTGGTCTCTCCCCCCTCGCACTGCATGAGTTGTGGCGCCCGTCTCGGGTTCATCGACCTGATCCCCGTCCTCAGCTACTTGATCCTTCGCGGCCGCTGCCGCCACTGTAGGCGAGGGTATAGCTCGCGCTACGCCCTGGTGGAACTGG
>CAYRFY010000413.1:0-7517 GCA_964423635.1 uncultured Armatimonadia bacterium
CGCCGCTGCCGAGCTGCCAGATCATCCCATCGTGCACCACGGCCTCCCCGTACCCCCTGATGCCGAACGGCGTCTTGTTCAGCACCTGCGTCCACTCCGTCCCGCTTTCCGATACCCAGACACTGCCCTTGATCGCCCAGACCTTGCCTTCATAGACCACCATCTCGCTGTAGCCATCATAGGGCGTGGCGTCGCTCTCCTGTCGCCATTCGGCTCCGTCCGCCGAGGACCACAGGTCTCGGTGCAGAACATTGCCGTGGTAGTAGCCATTGCTGAGCCAGAGTCTACCGCCCAGGACGAAGTCCTCCGCGGTATCGCGGGGGCTGAATGCCGCCTGCTTGGTGATGCATTCCCACTGTTCGCTCATCGTCGTGCCTCCGTCCTGTGCCGCCCCGACCGACAGCGCCGTCGTGATAGCCACCGCGACGCCAAACACCGACATCGCCATACTCCGCAAGATGATAGCCTCCCGGTGCAGGACTGTTCCCCCATACGGTCTGAGCCCGTCTCGCGGTCGGCTCAGGCCCACTCCGACCGCGATACTGTGATCGACCGCCGAACGGTCGCGGGAGGGCAGCGGACGGACAACGGCCGCCCCGTCACGGCGCTCCCCGCGGCCCCGCGCGCACCGTCCGCGTTCCCTTCGCGGTGGAAGACCGCCTGGGGCGCGCAGTCGGACACAAAGAGTTCGCCGCCGGGAACCAAGTCCCCTCCGCGCCGGGCCAGGCCGGAGATGCCCGCGATAGCGGAGGCGGCCTGGGAACCGCGTGCAGGCTCTGCCGTTCCCTGACGGCAGCGCAACTGTCGCCGGTGTCCGAGCGAGGTGTCAGGGCGCAATCGGCCTTTCCCTTCGCCTGGCAGGGCAATAGCAGCAGGCGTACGCGCGCCCGATGACGAAATAGCAATTTGCCCGTGTACAATCGGGCATAATCGAACTATGTCTGGGCAGTCGCCATAGCACCGGGGCCTGAATTGCGGCCATTACCAACTCCACGCTCGGGGGGGGATCGCGTTGACTGCGGGCAAGCCCCACGCCGCGACGGAGGCTCAGCGGGAGGAAGACAGCGGCCGCCGAGAGCTAATCGAGCGTCTGCTGGGCCGCCAGCTTGTACGCTGCCTGAAGCTGGCCGACCTCGAGGTCGGCGGCCGGGCGGTCTGCGCATCTGAGTTCGGCACCGACCCGCCCCATCTCTCCAACAGTTCTGGCGGTCCCGAAACACTCGTCCGCTACGAAGCAGTCCCCAGCTATTGTCGAACCGAACCCCGCCTCGCCCTCATCCACCAGACATTCCGTCGAGCCCTCCACCTGGGCGTCTTTGCAGACGGCGGCCGGTCTCTGGCGGTGGACGGCTTCCGCCTGGCGAACCTCTCTTCATGGGCCGTCTATCCCGGCTCGGCGATGGCAAACATCGGGTCGATCTCCAGCTTCTGCAACTGCGACTGCGAGTTTTGTTTCGAAAAGGACACGCGTCACAGCGCCCTGGCTCTCGGCCGGGCCCAACTCAGCCTGCAAGAGGTAGACACCCGGCTGAGGTACTACGACGCCGAGAACCATGTCGGCCTGCTGCCTGCGGCACGGTACTCGCTGGAGCCCTTTGCCAACCCGCGGTTGATGCAGATTCTCCAGCGCGTGCGTGAGGCCGACCCCGATGAGCCCATCAGTTTCACCACCAATGGCGCCATGCTCACCGAGGAGATAGTGGCCAGACTGGCGGAGCTGCGGCCTATACTGCTCACTGTGTCGCTGAACGCTTCGAATGCGGAGATTCGCCGGCGCACCGCCGGCGACCGGGCCCCCAACGGGTCCCAGGTGGCCATGGACAGCCCGGCCCTGTTGCGTCGGTATCAGATCCCCTTCATCGGTAGCTATGTGCCGTGGCCCAGCAAGCCCCTGTGGGACCTGGAGAACACCCTCCGGCTGGTGGATGAGCACGACGGCGCCCTGGCCCGAGTCTGCCTGCCCTCCTGGGCCGAATGGACCCATGATGTGCCCCCCTTTGAGACAGAGGCGTACTGGGAGGAGATACTGGGGGTCATCGAGCGGGTGCGGCGGGATGTGTCGGTGCCCGTTCACATCATGCCCCATATGGTCCACCTGCGCACCCTGCGCCCGGTAATTCAGGGAACGGTGAAAAACTCTCCGGCCGCCATGGCGGGGCTGCGCTACGGCGACCTGATCGTCGCCATCGAGGGTGAGCCCGTTCACACCCGGCCGGAGACCGAGGGATGGCTCTATCAGCGGGTCGTCATGGAGGAGCACGACTTCACGACTTTCACCATCGAGCGCGACGGCAGGACCCTGCAGGTGGAAGTCCGCCATTGCACGGCACCCGAACAGTGCGGCTATCCCTACTCGATGTTCATCGGCGCCAGGGGCAGGCGCACCTGGCTGGGCGAGCTGGGTATCTTCCTCCCCGACGGCCTTGGCCTGACGGACTTCGTCAAACTCAAGGCCATCGTGGAACGTCATGAAGGAAAGCGGGTATTGTTGTGCGTCTCCGCGCTGGGCGAGGAGGTGCTCATGGAGGGCCTGGGGCTGTTGGGCGATGAGGCCCAGTTCCTCGACCGCTGCGATCTGTACGTGCATCGCGTCATGCCCCGCTACTGGGGAGGGAACGTGATGCTGGGTGATCTGTGGACCACAGGCGACCTTATCGAGGGCGTCCGGGAATGGGCTGAAGTCAGCGACGTTCGGCCGGACGTGGTCATCATCCCGGCCACATTCCTTGGCGACGGCGGCCGCGACCTGCTGGACAAGCCCTACCTGCACATCGGCCGCTCCCTGGACGTTCCGGTTGAGCTACTGCGCTGCAGCCGGATTAGCCTGTGAGACAGGGGGGAGAAGGAGGTGGCGCCGAACTGAGCCGGGCCCTACCGCACCGCCAAGAGCGAGTGCGGCGCCGACACTTGTCATCAAGAGGGAGTGAGGTAGCGAGTGTCAGATCACAAGGATGTGAGAGAAGAGCTGGAAGACACCGACGAGTCGCGCCGTGACTTCATCAACAAGGCCATGGCCGCCGCCGGCGGCGCCGCAGTAGCGGGGCTGATCGCCGGCGCGATGGGCGGCGAGGCAGAGGCCCAGCCCAGACCAATAGCCGGCGCCCGGCCTCTGGCCCTGAAGCAGGCCGGCGTCGCGCCAATCCGGTTCGCCTCCACCGAGAAGACCCGTGTCATGGAGATGGCCAGCAAGGACATTGCCAAGGCTCTGGCCGCCGAGAACATGATCCCCGGAAACAAGGCCGATCAGGTCGCCAGCGTCACACTTTCCGTCAGTTGGGACTAGTCGTCGGTTTGGCGGGCCGCGTCGTGAGGGCGCGGCCCGCCAAACACACCGCGAGGAGATGCCACCATGGCCGGCCAAAAGGACCTGCCCTTCCAGCCGCCGCAGCAGGACGGCGCCGGCACCGATGGCGAGGAGTTCGTCTTCCGCTTCCGTCTCGACCAGATGGCGCCCGAAGAGATCGGCTACGATGACCCCCTCCTCGAGCTGGTTCGCGGCCAGCTCGCCGACCTGATGGAGGTCGTGGTCCTCACCTACCACGGCGAGCCCGTCATGGTGGACGGCTTCCGCCTGCTCTCCGCTCCCGATCAGCAGTACGAGGTGCTCCCCGCCAAGCCCGATAGCCCGCCGGAGTAAACCTGGGCACCTCCTCCGACGCCCGCCGCCGAGCCTCACGACGGCGGCATTCGTGTCCGGCGCCTGCCGCACGATGGGAGATTCGTAGCCATGGAGCAGCAGGGCGATCCCGGCCATTACCAGGATGTGGTCAGGAGCATCCTCGCCGATGCGGGGAGTGCCGCGGTCGGCAAGATCGAGCTGATCAAGCGCCTCCGCGAGGCCACCGGCCTGGGGCTCAAGGACGCCAAGGAGGCCGTGGACGAGTACTATCGCGTCGACGGCGTCTGCCCGTGGGTTCCCGCAAAGGAGGCGCCGACCTTTGCGAGCGACGGCGACCCGGACGTGGCGGTCGAGCGCGCCCTGGCGGACTCGGGTCGCTCCCCGGTGAGCAAGATCGAGCTGATCAAGCGGGTCCGGGAAGCTACCGGTCTTGGCCTGAAGGACGCCAAGGAGGCGGTGGAGAGCTATTACCAACGGCATCCGGGCACCCGGCCTCAGGCCTCGCGTCCCGGCTGCGGCGGAGGGACGGCTCTGCTCCTGCTGGCCGTGGGGGCCATGCTGACGCAGCTCTGGCGTTAGCCGCCCACAGCAGCCCCGCCCCCCCCAGAAGACCCCGCCGTTCTCCGTGCGTTCCCCCCATCGCCGTTCTCGGTGTTCTCCGCCGTTCTCTGTCGTGCTCTGTGTTCCGCCGTTCTCCGTGGAACTCCGTGTACTCTGTGTCTCCGTGGTGAGACGTGGCCGTTCTCCGCCGTCCTCTATGTTCAGCCGTTGCCTTTCTCCGTGGGACTCCGTGTGCTCTGTGTCTCCGTGGTGAGACGTGGCCGTTCTCCTCCGTCTCCCCTCGTGGCAGGTCCCTCCTCCCCACGCGTTGAACTCCCTGCCCACTACAGGAGGCGATGCGACCCATGGCCAAGCGCAACTTCTCGATGGTCGATTACTTCAACACGATCGCCAGGGACTGGCGGCCGCTCTTGTCCTTCCGGGGCAGCAGTCAGGAGGACTTCGAGGATTGGCAGGCTCGGGCCAGCGAGAAGTACTTCGAGCTGCTGGGCGACTTCCCCGAGCCGGTGGACCTGGACGCCGAGGTCGTCTTCAGCATCGAAGACAACGGCCTCATCCGCGAGCGCGTGATCTTCGATTCCGAGGAGCACATGTCCGTGCCCTGCACGGTGCTTAGGCCCGTCGACATGCCCGCCGACGGCAGCGGGGCGGCGATCCTGTGCAGCCACGGTCACGGGCCCTACGGCAAGGACCCCGTGGCCGGCAATGCCACCACCGCCGACAAGGCCGCCAACATCGCCGCCCACAAGTACAACTACGCCGAGATCATGGCCCGCGACGGCTTCCTCACCATCAGCCCCGACCTGCGCGTTTTCGGCGAGCGCGGCGACGGGGGCAACCCGTATCCGGGCCGAGACAAGTGCAATGTCCACTTCGTCCGCGGCGCGATCCTGGGGATCTACACGCTGACTTTGAACATCTTCGACATGAAGCGCTGCGTGGACTATCTGGAGACGAGGGCTGAGGTGGACGCCGACCGCATCGGCATGATGGGGCTTTCTCAGGGCGGGACGATGACGACCTTCGCCACCGCCGCCGAGCCCCGCATCAAGGCCGCCGACATCATCGGCTACATCAACCCCTGGGAGGGCTTCGGGATCAACCGCGCCAACTTCTGCGGCTCGCAGATCGTCCCGGAGGTCTTCCGGTACTTCGACACCCACGACATCGCCGGCCTCATCGCCCCCCGCCCGCTGCTTGTCGAGATGGGCGTGCACGACACCTGCTTCTTCATCGAGGACCAGCTCAAGGGCTTCGAGGCATTGGCGCGCATCTACGAGGCCGCCGGAGTGCGCGAGCTGCTGTGGGATGACGTGCATCCGGGAGAGCACGGCTTCGCGGACAACAAGGCGCATGAGTTCTTCGAGCGGTATCTGTGATGCCGGGAGCGGCGGACACGTGGGCTGCCGGTGAGCGTAGCGCAGTGAGGGGGCAAGGCACCGATGGGCTTCGATCTTCCTGCTGTCGTGCGAGCCATCGCGGAGGGGAGGCTGACATGGCAGCAACACGCGCTACAGCGCCTCACTGAGCGCGGCATTCCTCAGGAAGACGTGCTACAATGCATAGCCGACGCGGAGCTATTGGAGGAGTACCCCGATGACTATCCGTTACCCAGCGCACTGGTTCTATGCCGGCGGGAAGGCAGGCCACTGCACGTCGTTGTCGCGTGGGATGCGGAGTTGGCTCGCGCCTACGTCATCACCGTCTACATCCCTGACAGCATGCACTTCGCCGAGGACTACCGCACGAGGAGGACATGAGAGTGCCTGAGCACGGTTCGTCCAGACGCTGCCCGCTGTGCCGCGGTTCGCAAGTGCCCGGCCAGACGACCTTTACCGCCGACCTCCAGGACCGCCTAGTGGTGATCCGTCACGTCCCCGCCTGGGTGTGCAACCAGTGCGGCGAGAGCTTCATCGACGCCGACGTGGCACGCGAACTGGAGAGGATGGTTGCCTCAGCCCGCGCGCGAAATGCCGAGGTCGAGATCATCAGCGCCGCACACCTGTCGGCCTGAACTCCCGTTCGGACACCGGCGTCGCCACCGCGCAGGAGACGGTCAACCTCGCGGCAGGCCGCCCCGACGATCCTGCGGATCGTTAAGGGGCCACGGGCCCCAGACCGCGCATGTGGCGCAGCCACTGGCGCCACAATTCGACGCGCCTGCCTTGCCATGGGATGACACGCACCACGGCGAGCCCGTCGCCGGGAGCGCGACCAACGCAGCACCACAAGTACTCGCTGGAGGACGTCCCATGCAACCCAAGCGTTTTGCTGTAGTCGGCGCCGGTGACTTCGGGGTTCGTCACCTAGACGTGCTGGCCGGCCTCGACGGGGCTCAGGTGGTTGCCGTCGTCTCCCGCACGGAATCTCGCGCGCGGGAGCTGGCGGATCGTTACGGCGTCCCGCACGTCTTCTCCGACGTCCCCGAGATGCTGGCCACCGTGGAGCTTGACGCCGTGCACGTGGTCACCGATGACAACAGGCACCTGTCGCCCACCGTGGCGGCGCTCGAGGCCGGCCTGGATGTGTTCGTGGAAAAGCCCCTCAGCCACGACCTGGACGAAGCCCGCCAGATGGTGGACCTCGCCCGGCACCTCGGCCGCAAGCTGATGGTCGGGCATATCCTCCGCTTCGACACCCGCTGCGCTGCCATCAAGGCCAGCATCGACCGGGGCGAGCTGGGCAAGGTCGTCAGCGTCTACGGCCGCCGCAATCAGAGCGTGGCGATCCGCGCCCGGTTCACCCAGTCCAGCCGCCTGTACACCACCGGCATCCACGACATCGACCTGATCCTGTGGTACTTCGGCGATCGCCGCCCGGTGGAGGTCTACATGCGCACCTGCGACGTGGGCGGGATCGGCGATGATCTCTTCTGGGGCATGATCACGATGGAGGATGGATCGGTAGGAGTGGTGGAGACGGCCTGGCTCCTGCCCGAGACCACTCCCTGGCGCGGCCACATCCTGGGCGAGGTGATCGGGACCGAGGGCACCGCTTTGCTGGAGGTGCCCGGCAACGGTCTGGGCTTCTGGCTACAGGACCGCGTGACCACGCCCGACACGTCCTACTGGCCGGAGGTGCACGGGGCCACTGTGGGCGCCCTGCGCGACGAGATCGGCTACTTCGTCCGATGCGTGACGCACGATCTGCCGGTGGAGGTGCCGACGCACGAGGAGGTGCTGGCCTCGCTGGAGGTGGCGGCGGCCCTCCTGCGTTCCGCCGCCGAGGGGCGGCCTGTCCGCCTGGCGCCATAGGACCCCGGCGCAGAGGCCGTTCCCAGATGCGTAGGTCGGGCTTTCCACTCACATTATGCATGAACGCACTGGGGCCACATTTC
>CAYRFY010000414.1:0-7508 GCA_964423635.1 uncultured Armatimonadia bacterium
ATCTTCAGCAGCTACGGCCTCGGCGATCTGCCCGCCGACATCCGGCCCATCGCCGTGGAACCGGCGAAGGCCGCGGTACGGGCCTTGAGCATCCCCACAGCCGACGGTGGGCGGCTGTTCATGCTGGCCCGGCGCGAGGAGGGAACCGGCCCGCTGGCCGTGACCCTACCGTCCGCCGACGCCACCATCACCCTGGCGGAAAGGGGCTTTGCCTTCGTGCTCCTGGGGCCCGGCGGCGCGGTTCGCGCCATCGAGAGCCAGGGCCCGGTCCGGATCGGCGGCGAGCTGCTCGCCACCGCCGACGACCACTATGCCCTCTGCGCCATGGACGGCGAGGACTTACGGCAAAGCAAGAGCCTCATGGTCTTGCCGCACCAGTGTGCGCAGATCAGCGTCAACACCCGTGCACTGGTGGCGACAGAGCAGCTCTGGGTGGGCAGGCCGGGCACCCCGGGCGTGGCCTCGCAGCTCTCGACTGCCGGAGCCGAGGGGCTCTCGCAGGTGATGCTCCCGGCGTCTGGCGGTCATGTGGCTCTCCTGACCACAGGCGACGGGACCGATGCCCGGGATCGCCTAAGCGGCCTGACAGAGCTGCGCTGGGCTCGGTAGATGGGCGGTGTCGTCTGCCGATGATCCCGCAAGCCGGGACCGTTGCCGCCTCCGATGTAGACGCCGTCGATGTAGACGCCGTTGCCGTCGTCGTTGACTCGCGACTCGCAGACTCGCGACTCGCAGACTCCTCCCCGGAGACCCGTATGCCCAGGTTCATCCATGCCGCGGACGTGCATCTCGACAGTCCCATGCGCGGATTGCAGGACTATGCCGGCGCACCTTTGGATGAGGTGCGTGGGGCCACGCGTGTGGCTTTGGAGCAGCTCGTTGACCTGGCGATCGAACAGGCCGTGGACCTGGTGCTGTTCGCCGGCGATCTGTACGACGGCGACTGGCAGGACTACAACACGGGTCTGCATTTCTCCAGTCAGATGAGCCGTCTGCAAAGGCACGGGGTGAAAGCTGCGGTGATCTGGGGCAACCACGACGCAGTCAGTCAGATCACTAAGTACCTGCGGCTTCCCGATAATGTGCATCTCTTCAGCGATAGGGCGCCTGAGAGCGTGGAGTTCCCCGAGTTGGGGCTGGTCGTGCACGGAATGAGCTTCGGCAGGAGGCATGTCGAGGAGAACCTGGCTCTTCTGTACCCCGCTCCGCTTCCGGGTCTGTACAACATCGGGCTGCTGCATACCAGCGTCAACGGGCGGCCGGGTCACGATCCCTACGCGCCGTGCACGCTGGGCAACCTGCAGGACCACGGCTACCAGTATTGGGCTCTGGGACACATCCACCAGCGCGAGGTGCTGTGCGAGGACCCCTGGGTCGTCTTTCCCGGCAATCTGCAGGGGCGGCATATCCGCGAGACGGGGCCCAAGGGCTGTACGCTGGTGACGGTGGAGGACGGTGAGGCCACGGTGGAGGAGCGGGAGCTGGAGGTGGTGAGGTGGGAGGAGTGCCGGGTCGGTGGCGAAGGTTGCTCCGCTCCCGACGACGTTGCCGACGCTATTGTCACGCGATGGCAGGAGCTGCTGGACGACGTCGCGGCCCCGGTGCTGGCCACGAGGGTGGTGGTGACGGGGCGCTCCCGGGCCTGCGAGCAGATGGTGGCCTCACCGGAGCACTGGCTCAATGAGCTACGGAACCGCGCCAATGACGTGGGCGCCGGTCGCCTGTGGCTGGAGAAGCTTCAGGTCGTCGTCCCTGCGGAGGATGAGACGACTCTGGCGGGTGTAGGCGATCCTTCGTTGCTCGAGACGCTGTTCGCCTGTGGCCTGACCGAGGCGGATCTGGCCGAGCTGGCCGCGAGCCCGGCCGTGGCGGAGTTGATGGGCAAGCTGCCCGAGGAACTCCGGCGCTCGGAGGATGGGTTCGGCGCGGAAGTCGGTGCTTTGCGGGGGGTGGTGCCGCGCGCTGAGGCCTACCTCCGCGACCGGCTTGCCGGCGGAGGTGAAGACCGATGAGAATCGCGTCGCTGGGCATCCTGGCCTACGGGCACTTCACCGATCGGCGTCTGGAGTTCTCCCGCTCACCTCTGGACTTCCATCTCATCTACGGCCCCAATGAGGCCGGCAAGACCACCGCCCTGGAGGCCCTCCGCGACCTGCTCTTCGGGATTGGCGGGCAGACGAAGTACGGCGGCTTTCTGCATTCCTACACCGATATGCGTGTAGGCGGCGTGCTGGAGAGCGACGGGACACGGCTGGAAGTGACCCGGCGCAAGGGGAACAAGAACACACTCCTGGACAGCGAGGGCAAGCCGTGCGACGAGAGCGTGCTCTCGGCGGTCCTGGGGGGAGTGGACCGCGAGCGGTTCCGGCGCATGCATGCGCTGACGCATGAGGACCTCGTCGAGGGCGGACAGGAGATCGTGCAGGGGGAGGGCGATGTGGGGCGGACGCTGTTTGCCGCCGGAGAGGGCGGTGTGCACCTCAGCCGCGTCCTTGCCGAGACCAGGGAACGGGCCGAGGCCCTGTTCACCGCCAGGGCGCAGGTCAAGCCGCTGAACGAGGCGCTGAAGCGGGCGGCGGATTTGGCCGGCGAGATACGCGGGTGCAGGTTGAAGGGCCAGGACTGGCTCAGCGCGCGCACCGAGCTGGAGGAGGCCCGGGGCGAGGAGAGGGCGCTGCGGCAGCGGGCGGGTGAGCTGCGCTCCGAACAGGCCCGACTGGTGCGGCTGCGACAGACCATGCCGCTGCTGGGGCGTCGCAGGGAGCTACACCGGGCGTTGGGAGAACTGGAAAACGTCGTGGCCCTCCCGGAGGACTTCGAGGAGAAGCTGGCCGACGCGGCCGGCCGACGCGAGGCCGCCCAGAGGGATATTGAGGCGACCCGGGCCAGGGCCGCCCAGGCCGCCGCGGACATCGAGGGCATTGAGCTGCCGGAGGCACTCCTGCAGCGCGAGGGCGAATTGGAGGCGCTCTCGGAGCGCGCGGGCAGTCACCGCAAGGCCCGGGAGGACCGCACGAAGCTGCTGGCGGAGCAGCGGACGCTGGAGGCCGACATCCAGGAGCTGCTCTCACAACTACCGGGCGATCTGGACGCCGAGGCGGCCGGACGCCTACTGCCAGACGCGGCTGTCCGTGCCACGTTGGTCCGCTTGAGCGGCGACCGCGGGCTCCTGGACGATCAGATGCAGAAGGCGGCACGGGAGCTGTCCGATTGCGACGAGCAGCTCCGCAAGTTACAGGGCGACCTGGAGCGGGCGCCGGCGCGCCGCGACCCGGCGGACCTCCGCCTGCCGGTCACCCACGCCCGCAGGCTCGGAGACCCTGAAGCAGAGCTGCGCAAGCTCGAGCTGGAACTGCAGAAACAGGACGCCCTGGTGACCCGACAGCTCGGAGGCCTCGGCCTGGGCGAGAGCTGTGCGTGTACCGCGGCGGCCATGGCCGTGCCATTGGTCGCTACGGTCGAGGACTATCGGAAGCGCGGGGACGGCCTTGCCGCCACAGCCGACGAGCTGGCGAAGGACCTCAACCACAACCTGCGGGCCCTGGATGACAGGCGTCAGGACATCCGGCGTCTGGAGACGGAGGGCGCCGTCCCCCTGGAGACCGACCTGGCCGAGGCCCGCGAGCTGCGCGACCACGGCTGGGCCCTGCTCAAGCAGCACTACATTTTCGGGGACCCCCAGGACCTGGCCGCCTATGCCCCCGACGGCGACGCAGCGGGGGCATACGAGGGAACGGTCCGCGACGCGGACGCCGTCTCGGACGTGATGCGCAGGGAGTCCGAGCGGGTCGGGCACCGCGCGGCTTTGCAGGCGGACATCCAGGACATCGAGGAGCGGATCGCCCGGGTTCAGGGAGAGCAGGATGCACTTGAAGGCGAACTGAGGGCTTTCGAGGCCGACTGGCAGGGCCGATGGGAAGGCGTTCCGGTCGCCGTCCTGAGCCCGACGGAGATGCTGCAGTGGCTTGCGGCTCTCGAGACCCTGCGGCAGAGCGTGGAGCGGCGCGAGGATATGGCGGCGGAGCTGGCGGACAAGCGCCGGTTGGTGGAGCGCGAACGCCTGGCCCTGGTGGAGGCCCTGAGGAAGATGGGGCAGACGGTGGAGGAGCCCCCGCCTTCGCTGTCGGATGTGCTGGAACGCGCGGAAGACGTCCTCACGGGCGTTGTGGAGGGGAACGACCGCCTCGACCGTCTCAGTGAGCGCCTGGAGGAGCTGAACACAGAGCGCCGGCGCCGAGCCGCGGACCTGGAGCAGGTCACGGAGCGACTGGCCCAGTGGGAAGCCGATTGGCGGCGGGCGGTGGCTTCCCTGGCGCTGGGCGACGCGCCCCCTGTGGAGCAGGTCACCGCCGTGCTCAACATCCTGCAGCAGTTCAGCGACAAGCAGGGCAAGGTGGACGCGGTCGTCAAGCGGGTGGCGGGTATCGACAAGGACGCTGAGGAGTTCTCCCTGGAGGTAGGCGAGCTTGTGGGCCTCCTGGCTCCGGACTGTGGGGAGTTGACGCCCGAGGATGCCGTGCGGGAGCTGCACAGGCGTCTCAAGAAGGCCGTCGCGGCCAGTGCCCGGCTGGATGGGCTACTGCAGCAAGAGCGCGAGGAGCAGGAGGCGCTGCGAGAGCACAGTGATTGTTTGCGGGAGGCCCTCGCCGATCTGGACGACCTGGCACGGCTCGCGGGCTGTCCCGTCTCGGAGCTTCGCGCCGCCTGGGACCGGCACCAGGAGCGCGTGGATGTCCTAAGGAAGCTGGATGAAGCCGAGGAGGGGCTGGCGACCGTCGGGGAGGGCAAGCCCCTTGCAGAGCTAAAACAGGAGGCTGCAGGCGCCGATACCGATGCGGTCCACGCGCGCCTTGAGGCGCTCGGAGCGGAGCTGGAGAAGCTGGATGCACAGGCCACCGCTCAGACGGAGAGAGTCGGCGGGCTCCAGCAGGCCTTCAATGCCATGGATGGCAGCAGGGCCGCCGCGGACCTGGCCGAGCAAAGGCAGAGGACGCTGGCTCAGGTACGCGAGATGGCCGAGGAATACCTGGCCCTGCAGGTGGCCCGGCACTGGCTGGACAAGGCCATGGAGGCCTACCGTGCCGAGAACCAGACCCCGGTGCTCGCCCGGGCGGGTGACATCCTCAGCAACATCACACTGGGTGCCTTTCAGGGATTGAAACTCGATTTCGGCGATGCGGATCGTCCGCTACTGGTGGGAGAGCGCCCCGATGGGCGGACGGTGGGTGTGGAGGGGATGAGCGACGGCACCTGCGACCAGCTCTTCCTGGCCCTGCGGCTGGCCGCCATCCGACAGGCGCCGCCGCTGCCCTTCGTGGCCGACGACATTCTCATCCGTTTCGACGATGACCGTGCGAAGGCCACGCTGGAGGAGCTGGGCCGGCTGGCCGCGGAGACGCAGGTGATCTTCTTCACCCATCACAGACGCCTCAAGGAACTGGCCGACAGTGCATTGGGCGAAGGCTGCTACGGCTACCACGAACTTTACCGGCCCTAGTCGTCTCCGTTGCCGTGGGCCGGGAGCGACTGTGCGTCCTGTGCATGCCCGGCCCAACCGTGCGCTATTCGCCGCCCGAACGTCACGGCGGGCTGTGTGGCTGCAGTCGCCGCGCTCCGCGGGACATTGGGTCGCGGAGTGCAATGGGGCCCAAAGCGAAGTCCCGAAACTCGCTTCTCCCCACATTCTGCCGGAGGTCCGCCGCTATGATCACGGTGCAAGACGGCAAGATCCTCGCCGATACCCGGACACTGAAGGCCACTATCGAGCGGGGCTACCTGACCTCGCTGGTGAGCAAGCTCGACGGCCGCGACTATTTGGCGACGGTAGACACCAAAGGCTCCGCCCTGCAACTGCTCTATCCCGGCCAGGGCGCCGTGGACGTGGTCGGGAACCTGGCCGCAACCATCACCGCCCATCAGCTCTCGCCTCTGAGCGCCCAGATGCGCTTCAGTGGGTGGGACGCTGACGGTGTTCTCACCGTCTCTGAGGACCCGCAGAACGGCGACCTGATCGTAGAGCCGGCCGCCTACTCCTCCCGAGCCGGCGTGCAGTCGTGCCGCTGGCTGCTGCCGGGCGTGGGCAAGGGCCTGGAACTCGTGGCCCCCTTCTTCCAGGGAGTTAAGCTCTCTGTGGACGACCCACTACTCCAGCGGCGCTGGCCCTGGCCGATGCACTGGGAGGCGGGGTTGGCCATCCTCCAGGGCAAGGCCGGCGGCTTCTGGGTGCACTGCCGCGATAGCGCCTACCGCTACAAGGCGCTAAGCATCGACAAGGGCACGATTGGCCTGGAGACCGAGGCCTACGGTCCGCTGGACAGCAGCCTCGGCGCCGGCGGGCTGCAGTGGCGGCTGAACGTCTACACGGGCGACTGGCAGGTGCCCGCAGGGGAGTATCGGGACTGGCTGTGGCAGGCCTACGGGCTGGACGGTGCGGTGCGCAAGCCCTGGTTGCACGACATCCGCTTCGCCCTCTCCTGGTTCAACGGTGATGCGGAGATCCTCGATGCCATCGCCAAGTGTGTGGACCCCGCGAAGGTGCTCATCCACTTCTCCAACTGGCGCAGCGATGCCTATGACGAGAACTACCCCACCTACGTCGCCTCGGCCGAGGCGAAGGCGACCTTCGCCAGAGCCAAGGCCATGGGCTTCCACATCATGCCCCACTGCAACTCCGTGGACATGGACCCCACCCACCCGGCCTACGCCTACCTCCGTGACTTCCAGTATCGCGATGTAGTCACGAAGGGGCTCCACGGCTGGGGCTGGGACCCGGAGGGCGGGGGCGTGCTGGGAGTGCCCAACTCCTACCACAGCCTGGGTGAGAACCGTCGGCGCAAGGTGATGATCAAGGTCCATCCGGGGCTTGCGATGTGGCGGTCGATTCTGGCCGAGCACATCGGGGCCGCGGTGGTGGATGTGGACACCGATGCGGTCTTCATCGACGTCACGCTGTGCAGCGGCAATCTGCACAATGCGCTGGTGGAGAATACCACGGCCAGCGAGGGGATGAACCGGCTGATCCATCAGATCGCCGAGCTGGGGGAGGGGCTTGCGGTGGGGGGAGAGGGGCTCAACGAGATCACCATGCAGGGCCTCTCCTGTGCCCAGGCGCACCTGTTCCACAGTTGGCATACCAACTGCGAGGGTCTCGAGCGCACCGGTGGCTGCGCGCTCAATGACTTCCTCTTCGGCAGGCTCTGCAGAACCTTCGGCTACAGCGGGCTGTCGGGCAGTAGTGAGGCCGAGGAGCTCCGGATGCAGATCCATCGCGAGCACAACGCCATCCCGACGGTGACGGTGCGGAGCGCGGAGGATCTGCTGAAGCCCAACGCGGCGGTGAAGAGGGTGCTGGAGGAGGCCAAGGGGTAGCTCGTCGTCGGCCGAGCACCCTTCAGGCCGTCGGTACACACTATCGAGTACCACCGTGCCGGCGGGCCTCCAGGCCCGCCAGCCGTTGGCCGTCGGTCGTCGGTCGTTGGCCGTGGCGCCTTCGGTGCCACCGGTCCCGC
>CAYRFY010000415.1:0-7507 GCA_964423635.1 uncultured Armatimonadia bacterium
ACCGTCAACGCCGCATGGTTGCTGTCCACGCCGTCCACGGTGGCGTAGTTGTCCAAAGTGGCGCCCTCATCGGCCGCGTCGGGGGTGTAGGTGTTTCCGGCGAAGGCCCCGGCGCCGTCGGTGGTCCACGTCACATCCGCGGCATCCGGAACCCAGCTATTGCCCTGGCCGTCGCTGACCTGCACGGCATAGGTCTGCGTCTGGTTGGAGGCGATGGTCGAAGCGTCCGGAGAGATCTGCACGTCGGCAACCGCGCCGCGGTTCACCACGAGGTATTCGGTGTCGCCGTACGGGCCATAGGTGGCGGTAACCACCCAGGTCCCCGCGTTCTGGCTGGTGTAGACGTTCCCCGTCCACGAGCCGCCGGCGCCGGCCTGGATGTACACGTTGGCGGCCGCTGTGATGATGTTGCCGTCCTTGTCCACGACCGTGGCAACCGTGGTGCCGCCGGCATTGATGGGATTCTGGCTCAGAAACAGGCCGATGGTGGTGATGTTGTTGTACACCGAGACGGTGGCGTCATCCGTGGCCGGGGCCCAGAAGCCGCTCCCTGCGTAGGAGGCGTCCACGACCTTGTCGCCCATGCTCATGATGGTGTAGGGCACGGTGGCCACGCCCGCCGCGTCGGTGGTCGCGGAGCCGGTCCAGCCCTCCACGGAGAAGTCGATGGTCGCGCCGGCAATGGGAGCGCCGTTGCCGGTCAGCGTCGCGGTGAGCGCCACCGTCTGGCCCACATTGCCGGAAACGTCATCGGCCGCGAGAGCAGTGGGGTTCAGAAGTCCCGTCACGACCGCCGTGTCATCGGAGCCCAAGTACCCGGCGCTACCGGCGAAGGTCGCGGTGTAGTCCTGGTCGCCGACAAAGGTCACGGGCATGTCGACGGCGGCCACACCATCGGCGCCCGTTACTGCCGAGTCACTGAAAGCGCCGCAGGAAAAGTCGATCGTCTGCCCGGCCAGCGGCGCGCCCGCGGCGGTGAGCGTGGCACTGAGCTGGGCCGTGCCGCCAATGTACCCGGAGACATCCGCGGCATCCAGGCTCGTGACAACGGCCGTGCCCGTCACGGTGCCGTAGCCCCACGACGGGATGTAGCCATGGCTAAGAAGACCCGCCTGATAGGAAGTAGTGCCCAGGGACGGGACGTTGTAGCTGATCCGAGCCACGCCGGTGGAGTCCGTCCGCGCCGTCCCAATGGTCTCACCAAACTGCGGCCAGCCATAATGCCAGCCGGTGACGACCCTGAAGGTGACGGGCACGTTATTCAGGGGGTACCAGCGTCCGAGCCACAATCCGTGCACCGACGCCTCGAGAGTAACGGGCGTTCCCACGGCCCCTGATGCGTCGCTCGCAACAGTCCCGGTGACGATCGGGCCGATCTGTGCACCGGCAACCGAACCGCTCAACATCACTCCCATGACCAGCAGAAACGGCAATACCGGCAGCAACTTCCTGAAACTAACTAAGATTCTCATTCATCTCTCCCTTTCTTGCTGGGCCATACCGAACTTCAGATGACGGCTCAGTGACCCGTCTGAAACAGATGCATACAGAACCACTCAAGTCTGTTGTCCAACTATCGGTTGGTGGAAGGCTCACCGCCTGCATTCCCACCGCTGGCTGTCCTGGCCCGCTCAAACTCCCGCGATTCGTTCGCCCCTTTCCATGTCGATACCCACAGCTATGGACCCCGATTATAGCACACCAAGCCTTTTTAGGGGCAATTCGTTACATTAAAGACCTTTTAAAGAGACTCATCAGCCCTGTCATTTGTAGCCCGATCATGAGACGAGATCATTCCATCCTAGAATGCACCCCCGGTCTCATTTCATGATATTAAGTATTCCTGATCCGGCGGGCCGTATGCTTGGAATGCCAGCAATTATGTCCTTAACGATCCGCATCGCGGGAAGCACCTTCATAATAGACTTTATTTCAGTTATTAGGGCGATTAGCGCGCTATTGCATGCGAATGCAGAGGTGACATTATATCAGGTCAACTGCTCACTGCGTAGGAAGTTTGCACAAACAGTGTAACCATCCTGCTCCTCTGACTTCCATCTCCTTCAGCAGTGCCGGTGAACCATGGGCCTCGGGGATCTGGTGGTTCGCCGGCAACCGGCCAGGGCGGAGACGCGCCCTCGGATCCCCCCAGGCGAATGTGCTCGCGTCGCCATGGCTCGGCGTTCGCGGGGGACGGTCACGCCGGCGTCGCCGCGAC
The DNA here is from genome assembly GCA_964423635.1 of uncultured Armatimonadia bacterium. Taxonomy (GTDB): domain Bacteria; phylum Armatimonadota; class Zipacnadia; order Zipacnadales; family JABUFB01; genus CAYRFY01. The sequence continues at coordinate 2,219 of CAYRFY010000415.1, forward strand.
CGGCGTTCGCGGGCTCTCATGCACGACTGGAGGCCAGGCAAGGAAAAGGGGCGGACCCTCTGTGGGTCCGCCCCTCTCGTCGGCCTGAGTCTTTCCTCGCGGAGCCTCTACTGCTGTAAGGCCCCGTAGGTGATGCTTGATGGGTCTGCGGCATCCAGCGTGTGCGTCAGGCCCCAGAATCCGCTCTTGTACTCACCGTCCACGTAGGTCCTGGGCGCGCGATAGCTGGCCATCTTCCACACCCCGGAAACCGTACTGTACATGTAGGCGCACTGCACCACGCCCCCCCGCACGAACCAGCGCACCTGCAGGCTGTTGATCACATGATGGGAGTTGTTGATGGTCACCGAGCGATTGCCGGCGGATCCGGAGACCGTGACGGAGACGCCGTTGACGGTGTAGGTGCCATTGGCCGCCGGGATGAGTCCGGCCGCGTCGCCGCTCTGCGGATTGGCGGGGTTCTGGCACAGGTAGAAGTTGCGATCATCCTTGTCCCAGGCCAGGATCAAACCTGCGCCGCTGTCGGCATTCACAGTCAGCGCCGCGTGGTCGCTGTCGATGCCGTCCACCGTCGCGTAGATGTCCACGACACTGCCGGCGTCGCCGGCGTCGGGGGTGTACGTGCTGCCGGCGAATGCCCCGCCGCCATCGTGGGTCCAGGTGGTATCCGCCGCAGCGGGCGTCCAGACGTTGTCCTGAGCGTCCGCGGCCGTTACCGCATAGGTCTGGGCGCCGGCCGTGGTGATTGTCGAGCAGTCCGGGGAGATGTCCACTCCGCACGCGGCCCCGTGGGTGACGGTGAGTAGCTCCGTGTCGCCCAGCGGGCCGTAGGTGGCCGTCACGATCCAGGTGCCGGCCGTACCACCGGTGTAGTCCGCACCGGCCCACGAGCCCCCGGCCCCGAACTGGATGAACAGGTTGCACGCGCCGGTGATGATATTGCCGCCCGCGTCGACCACCGTGGCCGTGGTGCTCTCTCCCGACGCGATCTGCCGGCGGCTCAGGAACAGGCCGATGCCGCTGACACTGTTGGTGACCGTCAACGTCGCACCGTCGCCGGAAGGCTCGTACGCCGCGTCCCCCGCGAAGTCCGCGGCCACGGCCTTGTCGCCCATGCCGGTAATCGTATACGCCACGGTGGCGACGCCCGACGCGTTGGTGGTGCCGCTCCCGGCGTCGATTCCATCCACCTCGAAGTCCACGGTCTTGCCTACCAGCGGGCTTCCGCCGGAGGTGAGAGTCGCCGAGAGCTGCACCGTCTGCCCCACATTCCCGGAGACGTCATCGGCCACCATCGTCGTCGCCGCCGCCCCGCCGCCCGACACCGATAGGGTATACGGCCCCATCCAGGGCGTGGGGTCGATGTAGAACGTGCTGATGCGCACCAGGATCCAGTAGGTTCCGGCGGCGGGACACGTCCAGTCGATGCGCGAGTACAGGTCGTCGCCGAACACTAGATCGTCGCTCTCCCCCAACTGGGTGCCGGTGGCGTCGAACAGGAACAAGTGGGTGTCCGTGCTGCCCGGGGGCCCCGTCTGCGAGGTGGCGATGCTGTACGCCGTGCCCGCCGTGGCGGTGAATTGCAGCCAGTCCAGGTCACCGGCGGGGTACAGCGTATGGTCTTGGCCGGTACCATCGGTGGCGATCGTCGCCGCTGTGCCCATCGTGTCGTCCGGCTCGTAGACGTCGCCGGATATCGAGTAGATCTCCAGTTGGTAGTCCCCCACGTCGGTGCTCTCATAGCCCATCACAGTGGCGTAGTACACACCGCTCACCGGGCACTGCCACGCGAAGGCCGAGTACAGACCGGGACCATTGTCGTCGTCCGAAGCCAGCCACGTGAGCCCATCCGTGTCGGTTAGCTCGACAACCGTGTCCATGTCGGTGCCCCCCGCACTGGAGGTCACCAGCATGTATGCCGTGCCGGCGGCTGCAGGAAAGGAGTACCAGTCCGCATCGCCCGGAGGGGCGATCTGACCCACCATCGCGTCACCATCGACGGTGATGGCGTTGGCCAAGACAGCGATGTCATTCGGCTCGATCTCGGGAGCCCCCAGGCATGGCCCCGACAGGTTCGCAATACACAGGCACATCGCGATCGTCACGTGTGATACAGTCAGGCGTCTTCGCCTCTCATCGCAGCAACTCTCCGGCCTCTCCATCTCCAAGGCTCTCCCCTTCCGACCACCGCCGGTTGGCACCGAGGTGGGGCTAATGGTCGCACGTCCGCCATTGCCAACGGCCCCGGTACGGCGTACTCGCCTCAGCCGCGGGCACGCCTCCGTCCACTCATTCCTCGTATTCGCCAACGCTCTTCCGACACCTTCCGACGAATACAAAACACATACCCTACTGAGAAGACCGATAGGTGGCTGCCAGAGCTCCCATATCTACGTTTAGCTTACAGGAGCAACATCGAGAGAACAAGACCGGGGCAAGCCCTGATGGGCTCGCCCCGTGTTGGTTCCGTTCTCCGCCTCTGCGGTCGGCCGGCCGCTACGGCTGCTCGCTGGCGCCGTAGGTGATGCTCGTCGGATCGGGGGCGTCCGGCGTGTGGATAAGACCCCAGAAGCCGGTCTTGTACTGACCGTCCACGTAGGTCTTCAGCGACCGGTAGCTGGCGGTGAGCTTCGTGGTGCCGAGGGTGCTGTACATATACGCCTGCGACACCGCACCACCACGGAGGTACCAGCGCACCTGCAGCGTGTTGACCACGTGATGGGAGTTGTTGATGGTCACCGAGCGGTTGCCGGCGGAGCCCCAGACCGTGACGGAGACGCCGTTGACGGTGTAGGCGCCATTTGCCGCCGGGATGAGTCCGGCCACGTCAGCGCTCTGCGGGTCGGCGGGGTTGCTGCACAGATAGAAGTTCTGGTCATCCTTGTCCCAGGCCAAGATCAGGCCCGCGCCACCTGCCGCGTTCACCGTCAACGCCGCATGGTTGCTGTCCACGCCGTCCACGGTGGCGTAGTTGTCCACAGTGGCGCCCTCATCGGCGGCGTCCGGGGTGTAGGTGTTGCCCAGGAACGACCCGGCACCGTCGGTGGTCCACGTCACCTCGGCGGCATCCGGCGCCCAGGTGTTGCCCTGGCCGTCGCTGGCCTGCACGGTGTAGGTCTGCGTCTGATTGGAGGCGATGGTCGAAGCATCCGGGGAGATCTGCACGTCGGCGACCGCGCCGCGGTTGACCACCAAGTTCTCGGTGTCGCCCAGCGGGCCGTAGGTGGCCGTGACCACCCAGGTACCCACCTTCTGGCTGCTGTAGACGTTGCCCGCCCACGAGCCGCCGGCGCCGGCCTGGATGTACACGTTGGCGACCGCCGTGATAATGTTGCCGTTCTTGTCCACGACCGTGGCAACCGTGGTGTCGCCGGCGTCGACGGGATTGTGGCTCAGAAACAGGCCGATGCCGGTCACGTTGTTGTACGCCGAGATCGTGCCATCATCGCTGGAGGGCTGCAAGGCGGCGCTCCCGGCAAAGTCGGCCGTGTACGTCTTGTCACCCGTGCTCATGATGGTATAGCTGACCTGTGCCACGCCCCCGGCATCTGTCACAGCCGAGGCGCTCCAGGCGCCCTCAGTGAAGGCGATCGTCTGCCCCGGCACCGGGGTCCCGTAGGCGGTCAGCGTCGCTGAAAGCTGCACGGTCTGCCCCACATTGCCCGAGACGTCTTCAGCCACCAGCGTCGTCGCCGGAGGGACCGCGACGGCGATGTCATCCAGGACGACGTGATGCCCGCTCCCGTAGGTGCCCGGGTGGGGAGTGCCGGTGGACAGGTCGGGCGTGATCGTCACCAAGTCCACACTGACGAATCCGGCGAAGGCATGCGTCTCTCCGAAGTAGCTGGGGCTGAAGTAGTCGGTGACGACCAGGCTGCCGCCGCGGTAGCCCTCGATGGTGACGTACTGGTCGTCGTTCCAGGCCGCACCAATCTCGCAGCTCAGCAGCGTGAAGAGCTGCCCACCCATGGAGATGGCCTGCATGAAGGGCGTCAGGATCCCCACATTGCCCTGGATCGTCTCCGCGTAGCCGCTGTTGGAGGTGTACTGGTTCCTGGTGAGCCAAACCGTATTGCCCCAGTTGAAGCCGTGATAGGGGCTTCCCAGCAAACCCTCCGTCTCGTACCCGGGCCACAGGTCCTCGAAGTCGATGACCATCGAGCCCGTGCACAGCTCAACGTTGTCCAGCACCACCTGATGCCCGAGCCCATGGGGGTCCGGGTCGATGACAACCTCATCGACATTCCAGAAGTTGAGGGTCTCGTAGGCGCCGTTGTAGTCGGCGACGAGGTGCACCGAGTAGATTGTGACGCCCCCCAACTTCCCCTGGAAGGTGACGCCCTGTCCCGCGGTCTGCCAGGCCGCTCCCAGCTTGCAACCAACGAAGTTGAAGGGGTGCCCGCCCATAGTCAACGTGTTGCCCCACGCGGTGTAGATGCCCACGTGGCCCTCAATGGTGTTCTTGTACCCGCTACTGGCGTAGTAGTCGCTGGTCAGCCAGTCGGCGTTTGACCAGTTGAACCCGCCGTAGCCGGCGGGTAGCGTGCCGGAGCCCTCATAGCCCGGCCACAGGTCCTCAAAGTCCAGCACCACCGCGCCTGCGGAGGCACCGGGACCGGCTGTGAGAGCCCCTGACAGCAGCGCGGCGAGCATAACCACAGGCAACAAGACCCCGGATACGTGCCTGACGTGTCTCTCCCTTTCCATCTCAGACCCCCCTTGTGATAAGCTGCCTTGCTCTCGATGACCGCGGATGCATCCGGCGGCAGGTTGGCGCCAGCGGCGTATCTCTCTCCTTTCGCGCGCATCGTGACCTGCGCGGCCCCGCGCACTCCAGCATGCTCTTGGTCAGCCCATGCACGGGGCACGGCGATGCAACGCCCGCGAGGTAGACCGGTCACTCGCTCCCAGATACGCAACTCCAGAGTACCGTGCCGCATCGGGATGACCCAAAGCACACATTACAAGATTATGTGCCAAAACCGCAATACAAACTTCCATGATACACATCAGCGTAGTACAATGTATTTTTATCGGAACTGAAGCTATGACCGGCAAGCCACAAGATCTGGAAGCAACCCTGCGACGCACGGGCGCACGCAGACGGGGCAAGCCCTGATGGGCTCGCCCCGTGTTGGTTCCGTTCCCCGCCTCTGCGGTCGGTCGGCCGCTACGGCTGCTCGCTGACGCCGTAGGTGATGGTTGTGGGATCGGGGGCGTCCAGCGCGTGCGTCAGACCCCAGAAGCCGGTCTTGTACTGACCGTCCACGTAGGTCTTCAGCGACCGGT
>CAYRFY010000416.1:0-6107 GCA_964423635.1 uncultured Armatimonadia bacterium
TCGAGGCTGACCATGTACTTGAGGAAGTCCAGGGCCTCTTTGGGGTGTCTGGCGTCCCGCAGGACCAGGAAGTTCTCGCCTCCGCCGCCGTAGACGGCGTTCGGGTCTCCGGCTCCGCCTTCCACCATCGGCACGGCGAAGCAGGCCATCTCGAAGCCCTCGGGAGTGGCGTCTTTCATCTCGTTTTTGAGCCACAGGCCGCAGAAGACCATGGCGGCGCGCCCATTGACGAACTCGAGCTGGCTCTCGGTGTGGGTCATGGCCATGGCGCCGGGCTCGAAGTACTGGGTGCCCATGTCCTGCAGCAGCTCGGCGGCCCGGATGAACTCGGGCTCCAGGAAGGCGCCGGGCTTGATGTCCTGCATCTCGTACCACTTCTCGAGGGGTACCAGGCGCTGGTAGAGGCTGAGTAGGGTGGACCAGGCGTAGGTGGGGTACTTGCCCTGGAAGGCGATGGGGGCGATGCCGGCCGCTTTGATCTTCTCGCACAGGGCGGTGAACTGGCCCCAGGTCTCCGGCACTTCCCAGCCGTGCTCGCGGAACTGGCGCCGGTCATACCAGCAGGCCCAGACCCCCAGATTGGTGGGCATGGCGTAGGACTTGCCCTCATACTGGTAGGGCGCCAGGAGACCGGGAACTAGGGACTGCCGCCAGGTCATGTCCTGGCCATAGGCCCTGGTGTCCAGCGCCTCATCCAGGGGGTAGAGCTTATCGGCGACGATGAGCTTCCACACCGGAAGAATGCAGCTCACCAGGTCCGGAGGATTGCGGCGCAGGATGCGGGGCTTGAGCTTCTCGTCGACTCGGGGGTCGCCCCAGAGATCGATCTTCACATCGGGGTGCATCTGTTCGTATTGCCGGGCCACGCTCTTGTGCCAGTCGATGCCGTAGCCACCCTCGAAGACGGCCACTTCCAGCTCGATCCGGGGGCCGGCCTTCTCCTCCTCGACGCTGCAGCCCGTGAACAGCAGCGCGCAGGGCAAGAGTACCGCTGCGAGCAGCGAAGGGAGCATCTGACGGCGAGCGCGGTTCACTGAGGGCATGCGTGTCCTCGCTGTTGGCAAAGTCGACACCGGGAACTTCTCCGTCCGGGACGGGACCACCTCCGCGGGCGAAGCGGGGAAGGTGAGAGGGCCGATTGGACGCGGCGTCGGCCGGGGGGAGCCCGGTTGGACGGACGCGGAAGCGCCGCGAATCCCGCCCATGGGGGCGGGGTTCGCGGTGGTACCGCAGGGGGTGCAATGGACCGCAGGCGCACCACTATGGCGGGTCTCGGTCAACGGGCGTTGTCTCTTTGCCACTGGAAGATCGAAGGCACCGGGGGCTGGGGGCGCGGGGCCTCGGCGCTCAGTGGGAGCGCCTCGTTGCCCAGTTCGGTCGCCTCCTTGCCGAAGCCGGCCAGGAACTCGCCATTGCCCCCATACAGCTTGTTCTGGATGACCTCGACGCCGATGCAGTCCGGATGCCGTAGGAACACCATCGGGGAGGCCTCGTCCCTGAGCACGAACACATTGCCGCGGATGATGTGGTCGAAGCCGGCGGTCTGGCCGTACACGCCCTGTCCGGCGTCGACGACGAAGCGGTTGTACACAATGAGCCAGTTCTCATTCATGCCACCCATCCAAAGGCCCGTTCGGGGGGACGAGGTGTCGCAGCCGTAGACCACGTTCCGCGGGCCATTGGGCCCGTGGGCCGTGTCGTCGGGAGGAGAGGCCCACATACCGAAACCGTAGGCCCCGTTACCCGTCTTGCATTCGATCACGCAGTTCTCGAACAGGTTCTCATTCGTCCACCCCGAGTGCCACTGGCCGTCGCTCTCGTGGAAGACCCCGTTGCGGATCACACAGCCACTGGCGGCCCACTGGAAGAGGGGCGCGTGGCGCATCTTGAAGGTCTCCACTCCGTCCATCAGACAGTCCCACGAATGCTCCCAGCCCGTATAGGCCGTGCCGCCGCCCCCCTTGTACCAGGCATCATCAAACACGCAGTCTCTGATCTCGCACCACTTGGCCATCGACCCGTACACCGGATTGCGCCCACACATCCTCAACCTCACCCCACGGGCCCAGCAGTTCCACGCGTGAGAAAACAGCACCGTGCTGATCCACAGATTCTCGGTCTGCTCGATGTACAGGTCCTCGATGCCGCAACGCCGGATGGGCACGACCCTCTGCACATAGGACCCGTCGATGACCGGGAACTCGATGCGCAGAGGCTGGTTGATCCGGACGGTATTGCCCTCGATGGCCTCGATGAGCACCTCATACCGCCGGTAGGTGCCCCACTCACACGCGTTCTGGGTCAGTGTCTTCCAACGCTCCGTGGCGGGGCCGTCGATGAGGAGACAGTCGCCAACGGCAAGCCCTTCCACGCTCTCGAGGACAAGCTGTGTATCGCCGCGCTTGCCGTCGGCGGCCAGCTTGAGCTTCTCTCCCGCCCAGTCCGACCCGGCGAAGGTGATCGCCGCGCCGGCGCCGGGGACGACACGCTTGTCCTCATAGTCCGAGGCCACAACGATCGGTATCTCCCCGGTCTTCTCTGACCCGTCCTTGTACTGCGCAATCCCTTTGAGTATGTGCGGCCCATCGGGGATCTTGCCGATCACCTCCCGTCCGTACCGGGTGTAGCCGAAGCTGTTGCCCGAGTGGGTGCCGCGGTTCCAGGTGCCCAGGACGGTGTCATCGACAAGCATGGTCATCTTCATCAGATCGGTGGGGTCGCAGTGCATCTCCAGCCGTGTGTTCTTCCCTACGTGGCCGCCCGGCTCGGGAGTGAAGAAGCCCACGCCGCTGTCCGGGACCGCGTAGCGGAAGATGAGCTTCGTCTTGTCCGCGCCCTGTCCCCTTATTACCACGCCGTCTGATCGCACCGTGACCGGGCGATCCAGATGGTAAGCTCCGGAGCCGAGCACCACGGCACCCCCGCCCTGCGCCCCGGCGGCCTCGCAGGCATCCGACAGGGCCTGCGAGTCATCGGTGTCATCATCGGCTTTGCCGCCGAAATCCTCGATGCGGCCTACGGCGGCGACCTCAGGGATCCCGCCCTGCACGCCGCACAGCGTCCAGTTGGGGTACACGATGCCGTCGGGGCCGACGACGTCCGCCGCGGTCAGGCGCTCGGTCTCCCAGGACCGGATCTTGTACTGCCCCTCCCACGGCGGTTTGAGTTCACCTTCCCTCACCAGCACGATGGAGAAGTCGTCCAGGTATCCCTCCACCTGGGCCGCCATGTAGCTGTGAATGTAGACATCCACGGCCACGGTGTCCTCGGTAGTGTAGAAAGGCAGCTTGATCGCCTGCCACTTCGCTCCGGTCCCGCTCAGGCCGCGCAGATGCGGATCCGGGCCCTTGATGGTCTGCCCCGCCGCGTCGTAAAGCCGCACATAGATCCCCAGGCCCGAGCCCGAGACCGGGTAGAAGCTGAGCCGGAGCTCGTATAGGCCCGGCCCCTCCAGCGGGAGCCTCTCCGTCCCGATCTCCGAACCGACCTTGTCGCTCTCATCCACGATCTTCAGAGAGAACTCCCCGCTTGCCGCCTGCTCCTGCGAGAGAGATGAGATCGCTTCCTTCTCATTGGAGCGCCAGCCCGTCAGGCCCTCCTCGAAGCCCCCGTTGGGGATGTTGATGATCGTCGGCTCGGCCGTCGTTGCCGCTATCTGCTGGACCAGCAGCATCATCACTGCAACCGGTACGTGTCGCGTCATTGTGGTACCTCCTGCACGCCGCGCCGGGCGCCGCTCTCAGTTGTCCCTGACCTTCTGCATCCATATCTCCCCATTGCAGCCCTGCTTGTCCTGGGGATGGTCGGCAGGCATGCCGCGGATGTCCGCGGAGAGACTGTAGCGCATGGCGGGGTCGTGTGCGGGCAAGTTCAGCTCGTAGACATTATTCACATTCCTGTGGGCCGCGGTGCCCTCGTGCTCGTCGCTCGCCACGAGTGTGGGCTCCCCCTGCGCGGGGGTCGCCAGGAGGCGGAGGCGGTGGATGCCCAGCCCGTACCAGCCGGACTTGTAGACGAACTGCACCCGGTACCGGCCCGGGCCGTCGATGGCGTCGGTCACGTCCCATTCCCCGGTGATTTCGGCGCTATCGGCGAAGTCCTCCGTGGCCCACGCGCCCACCGTCTGCCGGCGGTACGCTCGTTGGGGGTCCGGCACGCCCACAGTGCCCAGGTACGTGGCGATGTCCGAGCAGGTGCTCTCGGTCACCTCGATGGTGTCCTCCAGACGGGAGGGCATAGTGCCCGGAGCCACGCTGTCGTGCCAGGCGCGCAGGCCCTCGACGGTCTGCATCGTGGCCGCATCGAGGGCGGCCATCGCGGCGGCCGCAGCCTGCTTCTGTGGCTCGGACAGCTCTTTGTCCTTGCCCAGCGCCGCTCCGAGGTCGACGATGGCCTGCAACATGCGCAGGTAGCCATCGATCGCCCGCGCTTCGGAGAGCAGGGCCGCGTCGCCGAGGCCGGTCGCCCCGGCGCACGCCGCAGCGGAGAGCGCCAGATCGGCCTCCAGTGCCGCGGCGTCCCCGTAGTACAGGAAGGGACCGGTGCCGAAGTCCGGGATGCTCCGGCTCGCGACGGCTTTGGCCGCCCCGCCGAAGAACCAACTGTACGGCACCCGGGCGCCGTATAGGTCCCAGCCCACGGGGCCGAGGGAGACGGCCCAGTCGGCCGCGGCCGTGGGGTCGGCAAGACCCTTCTTCGTGAAGTACGCCCGGGCAAACTGTCGCTCATCCCGGCCGTGGGCGTTCCACGACCACTCCGCCGCGGCGGTGACGTTGAAGTCGTAATAGCGGTTGTCCGGAGTGGCGTAGCCGCACAGGCACTGCAGGCCCTTGTCCACGAACTCCACCATCCGGGCCTTGATGAACTGCGGCCCCGTCCAGGGGCACACGATGCGCCACGAGGCGGTGAGCTGCGGATAGCACCCGAGCCATCCGCCCTGGGCCGCGTATTGCTCAAGCAAAGGGTAGATCATAGGGTTGCGGGAGGAGTCGTATGTCCGTCCGCCGTCGTAGTACGTGATGCCGATCTCGGGTGATAGAGCGGAGATGACCTGGTCGTTGAACTGATAGCTGCCCTGGGTGAGTAGGACGCGGAGCTTGATATCCGGCCGGGCCTCCAGAGCCAACTCGTACCCGCGGTTGACGGCCTCGGCCTCCAGCACGAACTGGCCCTTCTCCCTGCATTTGTCGCAGGCGCAGGCCACGTGGTGCTCGCTGAGCCACACGCTGATGTCGGTAACCTCGCGTTGCGAAGCCAACGAGACCATCCAGTCCGCCAGGGCTCGAGCCGTCCGGGGATTGGAGAAGCACGCGGGTTTCACCGTCGTCCCCCCGTACGGCCACTTCTCCGGGTCTCCTTCTCCCAGCGTCTCGGGGAACACCCGGAACAGCCCGGTGCGCTCGAGCTGATCCAGGTGGGTAACGATGGGAACCACCTTCACCCCGCAGCGGGCTCCGCGCTCGATGAGCGTCTTGTCGAACTCCGCGAGCCCCAGGCCCTCGTCCGTGACCGTGAGACCCTTGCAGTGGCTCTCCACGAGGTTCATCTTGCGCTGGGCCATCCACTCGATGTCGCGATTGGCGCTGCCGCCCCACAGCCCGCGCTCCGCCAGGTCGGGCCAGTCAAAGATGCTGCCCAGCGGCGCCTCAATCGTCGCTCCGGCGTCGCCCTGCCGGAGCGACGGCATCATCAGTTGGCGCAGCGTCAGGATACCGTAGTAGGCCCCGACGGGGGTGTTGCCGGCGACGAGCACGGTGCGGTCATCGGGGTTGGAGATGCTGTACGCCTGATCGGCGTTCTTGGCACCCTTCAGACGCTCGGCCTCGGGCACGGCATGCCCCTGCAGCGTGTTGTCTTCGGCGAGTGGCCCCGCGATGATCAGTAGTCGGGCCTTGTCCGGGGAGGGCATCTCGTTCAATCCGGCCTCCCGGAGCTCGGCGGCCCAGGTCTTCAGCTCGCCGGTGGCCGGCCCGTGTTCGGAAGTGCCTACCAGGCACAACTCGGCGACGGGCACGGTGACCTTGCTGTGAAGGGCGACCTGTTTGGGGAGCGGGACCACGTGCAGGAGCCAGTCGTCAACGTCTTGCGGCTGAAGAGGGATGGTGGCA
>CAYRFY010000416.1:6117-7504 GCA_964423635.1 uncultured Armatimonadia bacterium
CCGAGTGACGGGGTGGTGCGGCCTCGGAGAGAGCCTTCGTCGCAGGAGGGGGGAATCCCTCGTGATCAGGGGGAGAGGGCAAAGAGCGGCTCCCAAGAGAAGAGACCCCGCACCGGCGGGGCCTCTGCGAAGCCACGGGTGTCTTCCGGGAACAGAGGTGCAAGCTTCAACTTATGAGTATTGTACGCAATTAGGTGCAGCAGGGAACGCATCCGCAGACACCCGCAGGTATACTATAACAACGAGCGAGGGCGCCGGTCAATAGGGAATGCGAGACAAAGTGTGCGAGGTCCACATATGGGTTACAGTCAGCAGGGAATGTGCTGTGAATCGTCTTCTTTCATTACGAGGAACAACGCGACAAAGGGTGTTATGGCGCATTGGTTGGTAATCGCTAGGCCGGCGTGTCACCGATGCGGGCGAGATCACAGGACTGGATGATCCCGGGACGCTCTGTGCGCAGCCGGAGGGAAGAGCCCACCAGGAAGAACGTTGCCTCCACGCCTTCTCCGGCGCCCTCCGGGAAGCCCGAAGCGGTGATGTGGAACCGGAGGCTATCGTGCGAGCGACAGTAGGTGCCCTCGGCCCACAGTGTCTCGACGGTTGAGCGCACCTCGCAGCGGAATGTTCCGTCCGCATTGATGTTGATGATCTGGATCTCCGGCTCGGCCGGTTCCTGGCCGCTGCGGGTCTCGGGTGACAGGCGGACCCAACGCCCCGCCAGGTCGGTATGCAGGACCGGGGCATCCGCGGCCAGAGCAGCGGTCTGGGGCGACCGTCCTTGCGGAGCCGCGATGTACACGGTGGTGGCGACGACGAGGACAACAACAAGCGCGACGGCGCCGTAGGGTGCGGGCATGATGGAGGCCTTCCCCGGAGCGTTCGTGGCGGCCGCCGGGGCGCGCCACGGAGCCCGCAACTCGCCGGCGGGCCCTACCCGCGATCCTGCAATCGCCGGACCACGCGGGCACAGAGCCTCTGTGCAGACACCAAAACGGGAGGCCTAGGTAGGCCTCCCGTCGCGAATTGCCCCCAAGCTGTGGCAGGCACCCGGGTATCGATCCTCGGCCGGCGGCGCCTCAGGCCTAGAGGTCCGGCCGAAAAGTCTGGCCGGCCCGGTTTCTGTCATTCTGGAGCGTCGGCGTCGCAAGCTCGAGCTTGCGACGCTTGGGCGAAGAATCCCGTTGAATGCCAGGGGATTGTACGAGCTGCTCCCTCCGGGAGCGGACGCTCTCAGAATGACATTCCCGGCGAATGCGCGGTTTTCGGCCGCGCTTCTATCTCACATTATGCATGAACGCACTGAGTCCACATTTCGCCATTCCCGCGTCGGGAACGGTCGAAGTACTGCCGTTCTCCCCCCTCCTCCCGTCTCCGCCGGCCGTTT
>CAYRFY010000417.1:0-2502 GCA_964423635.1 uncultured Armatimonadia bacterium
GACGCTGATCACCCGGGGACCGGCAAACCCCACGGCGGTCTGGGGCTCGGCGAGGATGAAATCGCCCAGGAAGGCGAAGCTGGCCGTGACGCCGCCATAGGTGGGGTCGGTGATGACGCTGATGTACGGCAGGCCCTCCCTGGCCAAAAGTCCCGCGGCCCCGGAGGTCTTGGCCATCTGCATCAGGGAGACAAGGCTCTCCTGCATCCGCGCCCCCCCCGTGGCCGAGAAGATCACCACCGGTAGACGGGCTTCCGCACAACGCTCCATCAGGCGGCTGACCTTCTCCCCCACTCCCCAGCCCATGCTGCCGCCGATGAAGCCCAGGTCCATGATCCCCAGCCCCACAGGAATACCGCCGATTCTCGCCCTGCCGGTCACCACCGCTTCGGACATCCCCGTCTTCTGCCGGGCCTCTTCCAGCTTCCCCAGATAGCCGGGGAAGTTGAGAGGATCGTTGATGGGCAGGTCCACGTCCCATTCCTCGAAGGTACCCGGGTCGGCGGTGAGCTCCAGCCGCTGCCAGACGGTGAGCCGGAAATGGTAGCCGCACTTGCTGCAGACTCGCGCTCCGGAGGCGAGCTCCTTGACGTAGAGAAGCTGGTGGCAGCTCGGGCACTCCTCCCACATCTCGGCAAGACGATCGTCCCGGCTGGCCTTGTCGGAAGACATAAGGGGCTCTCCAGCAGACGCCCGAGGGCGGTTGATGTCGCAGGCGAAGCCCGCGTTCCACCGCCGTCAGGCGGCGCAGCAGTCCTGTCAACCGGGACCCACAGTGCACCCGGCAAGGGCCGACAGAAGGAACGCGGATAGGTTCTCTCTCTCCCAAGAGGTGGTGACATACTAAGGGAATGGGTCGCGAATTGCAAGGACGGCGGGGGTAACGGCAGGGAACAGGACACAGATGATAGGTGACAGGAACGGCAGACGGCAGGAACGGCAGACGGCAGGAACGGCACGTCGCGCCTCCTGCCGTCTTTGCCGTTGCTCCCGCCCTGCGGGACCGTTGGCCGTTCCTGTCACCTGTTTCCTATCACCTGCCGTCTAGCTGCCCCTCGCCTTGATCGCCAGGTACGCATTGACCGTGGCGACCGAGAGGTCGCCGGGCGAAGCATTCAGGACTACTACCCCGCGGCCGGTCAGGCCCGCGATGGCGCGGTTGCGATCCTCCTGGACCGATTTGGCCATCACCTGGCGAAACATCTGCTCGGCATCCTCGGGCGGGCGGCTCAGCTCCTGGTCCAGCTCGTAGTCGCTCAGTGCCACGCAAAGCACCTGATGGCGCCTGGCCAGTGGGGGGAGGTGGCGCAGCAGACGAGAGGAGCTGTCGGGGTCGACGAGATCGGTGAACACGATGATCACCGCGCGATGCAGACGCTTCGCGGCGATGGTGACGAAGGCCGTCTGATAGTCGCTCTCGACGGTACGGGGATGAAGGGGGTACAAGAAGTCCGTCACCCGCGGCGCCTGATGCTTGCCCTTGCCCGGAGGCAGATACGCCAGCACCTCGTCGGCGAAGGCCATCATCCCCACGCGGTCTTCGTTGCTGCCGGCCACGTGGGTGAGCAGCACGCTGGCATTGATGGCGTGATCGAGCTTGCTGAGCCCCTCGAGGCGGCTGGCCATGGTGCGGCCGCAGTCCACGGCGATGAACACCGTCTGCATCCGCTCCACGTCATACTCCTTGACCACCAGCTTTCCCCGGCGCGCCGTGGCGTTCCATTCCACCCGGCGCATCTCGTCATCCGGCAGGTAGTCACGCAGGGAGTCGAACTCGGTGGCCGCCGCCGGCAGTCGCAGCCGGTGCAGCCCCAACAGGGCAAGTCGGTCCCGTCGAGCCAGCAACTCATACTGCCGAAGCTGCGCCACATTGGGGTACACCCGGACGCCGCGCTCAAGGTCGTAGCCGCGCTGGACCGAGGCCAGTCCCAGGCGGGTACGGAAACGCACGTGGAGCTTGCCGAAGTCGTAGTCGCCGCGCCTATCGGGCGTGAGGTGGTATTCGTGCATCCACTCACCATGTGGCGAAAGCCGCCCCTCCGCCGAACCCGCACCGAACCCGAAGGCGCGGGGACAGTCGTCGACCACTGTCAGACGCAGTCCAAGGGCGACGCGGCTGCGCAGGCGCAGGCGCACGGGGTTGGGCACCCCGAGAGAGAAGGTATCCTGGCAATCGCGAGTAGCCTGCACGCCCTGCACCGCCCGCAGCCGTTCCCAGTCATACGCCCAGAACAGGGCCACCAAAGCATCACCCAGCACCGTCACCCACACCAAGGCCGGGACCCAGTGGGAAAGGGCCAGTGGCAGTGACAAGAGCAGGATGATGGTGATCGCTCTGCCGGTAGGCATGGTGTGGTCCGTTATGCGTGTGTTGCGCCGTTTGCGGGAAACTCTGGCGACCCGTGGGGGCGCCTGCGGGTGAGGGCGAAGTCCGCCCGACCCGCATCGGCAGCCGCCGTGGGCCGTCGCCCCGCCGTTCTGTAGGGCGCGGGCCTGTACCGC
>CAYRFY010000417.1:2602-7490 GCA_964423635.1 uncultured Armatimonadia bacterium
GCCGAAGTCAATCCAACAACAACGGCCAACGGCGGCGGCGCACAGGTCGCCGCCCGTCTGTAGGGCGCGGGCCTGTACCGCGCCGAAGTCAATCCAACAACAACGGCCAACGGCGGCGGCGCACAGGTCGCCGCCCTACAACGGCCAACGGCGCCGCACGCCCGGCTTTTCGGGCCCGCCCGCCACCGCCGTTCTCCGCCGTTCTCCGCCGTCTCTCCTACCTCTCCTACCTCGGCACTTCCACCGCCGCCAGCACGGAATTGAGAATCCGGTCGGCGGTCAGTTGCTCCAATTCCGCCTCCGGCTGCAGGATCAGGCGGTGCCGCAAGACGGGCAGCGTGACATCCCGCACATCGTCGGGGGTCACGAAGTCGCGGCCGCGCAGTGCGGCGGTGACCTTGGAGCAGGCCATCAATGCCACGGCCGCCCGCGGGCTGCCACCGACGATCACCTGGGGTATCTGCCGGGTGCGCCGCACCACATGGAGGATGTAGTCCAGCACCTCGTCGCGGACCTTGATGTCCCGCACCGAGGCCTGCGCCGCCTGCAGGTCGGCGAGCTGCGCCACCTGCTCCACTCCGGCGGCGACGATGTCGTGCGGGTCCATGCCCCGGTCGTGGAGGCGAAGCACGCCGCGCTCCTGCTCCAGGGTGGGATAGTCCAGCACCGACTTCATCAGGAACCTGTCCAACTGCGCCTCGGGAAGGGGATAGGTTCCCTCATGCTCGATGGGGTTCTGGGTGGCGATGACGAAAAACCCATGGGGCAGTGCATGCGAGACGCCATCGATGGTCACCGAGCGCTCTTCCATGGACTCCAGCAGCGCCGACTGGGTCTTGGGCGGCGTGCGGTTCACCTCGTCGGCCAGGAGTAGATCGGTGAACACCGGGCCGCGGCGCAGGTGGAACTGGGCGCTGCCGGGATCGAAGACATTGGTCCCCGTAACGTCCGAGGGCATCAGGTCCGGGGTGAACTGAACGCGCTTGAACTCACCGCCGAGAGTGTGGGCCAGACACTTGGCCAGTAGCGTCTTGGCCAGGCCCGGCACCCCCTCGAGCAGCACGTGGCCGCGGGCGAGCAGGCACACCAGGAGATGCTCCACGGTCTGCTCCTGGCCCTGAATCACCCTGGACACCTGGGTTGTAATGGCCTGCCCGAGCTCAGAGATTGTCATGACCCACACACTCCATGCGATTGAGAAGTTCCGTGGTGCGACGCGCCCATTCGAGGACCTGCGCGACCGGGGGCCTCCCGACGCTTGCCAGCTCCTCACCCTTATCCATCGCGGCCCGCAGTTCCGCACCCATTCCGCCCGGCAGGGCTTCCGCCAGACCCAAAACGACCTTCTGGTCCGCACTGGGCGAACGCAGCGCCTGGATCGCGCGGCTCCGGAAGTGGGCCAGGAGGCGGCGCGCCGCCAGGTCTGTAGCGCCCGCAGTCAGGAGGATCGACGCCATCGAGGTCAGGTATTCCGCCCGCGTTCGGTCGGGCAGCGGAAGATGCACGGCCGGCCCCAGCCGCCACCCGGCGACGATGATGAGCAGCAGTGCCGCCCCCAGAGCATGGGCCAGAGCCGCTTTCCCGGCCCGGGGAATCACCGACCACAGCCCCTGCCGGGCACCGAAGCCGTGGTGGATCTCGTCGAAAACCACGGTCTTGCCCCGGGAGTAGGTATCCAGAAAGCCCACGACCAGCGCGAAGTTGTCGGCCTGCCCAATGCCCTGATTGCACAGAGTCCAGGGCGTGGCCAGGAGTAGTATGGTGCCCTGCCCGACATGCGCAATGGACACCACCGCCCCCTCGGCCTGGTACAGCGGCACGGCCGAGGCCAGGAGGCGATCCGCAGGTCTGAGGGCATCAGGGCTCTGGGCGGCCTGGAGCGTCTTCCGCCTCCCGGCCGGCGTGGGCGCCTCAGAAGGCGAGGCCTCACCCCGGGCTGTCTCCACATGGAGGTACTCCCACGACGGGTCGGCGTCCGGATAGGTGAGGCGGTGTCGGCCGGAGATGTTGACCACCGGAGCCTGGGCCGTCAGGGCCGTGGGCAGGGCGATCTGTGCCGAGACGTGAGCATCCGCGGTTGGGGCCAGACCGCCCCCCCCACTCATCTCGGGGGCGTCGCCGGGCTCCTCGTAGGCGATGACGGCCACCCTGCCCGGCTGCAGCCACCGCTCCAGGGCCTCCCAGTCCTCGGGGCGCAGCTTCACCGATGGCATGGTGAGAGCCACAATCAGGGCGTCCGCCTCCGGAAGCCGCGCATAGGGCTCTCGCAGGCGGGACACAGAGAACCCCATCTCCTGCAGCCCGAGATACAGGGCCCTGAGCCCCGAGGGGCCGGAGCTGAAACTGGTGCGCCGGGGCAGAACCTCCGGGCCACCCTTGGTGCCGCTGAGCACCGCGCCCACTACAGCCACGGCGAGCAATAGCGCCAAGAGCAGGATGATGACCACTCGATCATTGCGGGCCATGGGCGGCCTCCAGGGCTCCGCGGGCCTCGTCGTGGCACCCCAGCGCGGTCTCGTAATCCTCGCGCGCCGCCGACTTCTCCCCGTACCACCGGGCCTCGAAAAGCCGGGTGGCTCGCTCCACCGCCGGTGACGCCGCGGGCGCCTCGGCGCGCACCTGCCTTACATAGGTCCAGTTGGTCTCCTCCCCGCGGAAGTCCACGACCTCCGCGGCGTCCAGGCGGAGCAGGAGGGCCCAGAAGACCTGCCGGAGCGCCTCCAGCCAGTCGCCTCGCTCGGCGAACTCCCGAGCACGGCGCAGGGCCCTGTCGGCGGCGGCAGGTCCCAGGTCCGGCCCCTGCCGCGGGGCCGGCTCCTCGGCCACGACCCGCCGCTTGCCCCGCAGCAGACCCAGCAGGTGCGGGAGCATGCGGGCGATGAACAGGATCAGCAGCGCCAGCAGGATGGCGCCGATGACCACGGCCACCGCTATCACCAGCCAACCGGCGTAGCCCAGAGCACCGGAGAGCCGGTCTACTGCGTCTAGAATGGCCTCGGCAACTGCGAGGAGCCAGCGCTGGAAGGCGGACTGTCTCTGCTGCTGCCTGAACTCCGGCCGGCCCAGTACCCCCACGATGGTCCGGCCCGCCTCGTCTGTCCGGGCCCCCGCCGGCCCCGAGTGAGTGAGTGCGGCGGCGACGTTCGCCATCTGTTCCAGAGCGACCTCGGCCAATCGCTGCATCTCCTGCGGTGACTGAGCCCCGGCGGCCCGACGCAGGGTCTCATCGACCAGCTCGGCTCCCGGGTACGTCTCCCCCAGGCGCCACAGCCGGCGGGCGGCGCCGCTGAGCAGGTCGGCGGCCCGATCCGGACTGTGAGGCAGGAGCCCAATCGCGGCCCGCACCACAGCCTGCTGCGCGCCCAGCAAGTCTGCCGCATCCTGCGAAGACAGATCCGCCGGGGCGGGGCCGCAGGCCAGGAGGTGAGCCGCAAGGCACAGTGCCGCGAAAAGCATGGCGATAGCTCGCAGTCTAAGGATCGCCGTACAGGACGACCGGGCCTCGCGAACAGTCAAGGCGAGGCCCGGCCGGAACGGTTCTGGCGGTTCCCCTCACGCGCCCACGGCGCTTGGGTCGTCTAGTAGCTGGGCGGCGTATAGCCCCCGCCATCGCCGGGCGACTGGGGTGGCTCGGGGGGAAAGCCCGTGGGCGGCTGCGTCGGAGGCATGGGGCCGCCGCCGATGCTCTGCTGCAGCAGTTGCAGGTCGAAAGCCTCCTTGCGCACACGGATGTCGAAGTACAGCAGGATCATGGCCGTGGTCGGGAAGGGGACGATGAACAGGTTCAGACCGGTGCTGAGCACCGCGTTCACCATCTGGCTGCCCGTCGCTCCCAACGGCCCGGCAAGAAGCGTCGTGACCCCGGCGGTCACCCATCCCACGACCATCGACACCAGCCACAAGATGAGACCGAACACGAACACGCGGCCGATCTGCCCCCCGATCAGGTCCTTACTGCGGTTGATCGCCGCCATGCCGTACATGCCCTCCACCACCATCACCTCGGTGATGAAGGCGACCAGGAAGGCAACGTAGATGCCCGGAATGACACAGAAGATCAGACCGAGGATTACCAGAGCGCCGGCCAGCAGAGAGGTGCCGATGTAGGGGCCGGCCTGCTGCAGCACATACTGCCAGGCCTCGCCGATGCTGCTGGACCTTTGCAGATAACGGTCGGCCACGGCCTTGGTCAGCGCGCCGGTCATCAGGATCGAGAAGGGGATCGCCAGGAGCGCCACCAGACCCATCGCCCCCGCCGCCGCGGTCGCCCCCGCCTCACTCCTCATCCCGGCGGTACCCATCAACACGATGAGCTGGATGATGCCCAGCGGCACATAGACGGTGGCGCAGATCCCTGCCATCAACCCGATATTGGTCTTGTAGAGCTGGAAGGCCTCATCGAGAATCTCGCCGTAGCCCAGTGGACGGAGGAACATCCTGTTGCTCGCCATTGGCATGCCTCGCAGTGCTCGTAGCTTCCGCCCGCGGCGACACCCACGGGCAGTTACGATGGGCTCTGATCAGGTGCACTCAACCCCGGACACTGGTTCGCCGCTTCCCGAGCGTTCTCCTACCTGGGCGGAATGACCCCCGCCAGGCGGTGACGGACCGTCCAGCCGTCACTCCACTGCCCATCCGCGCGACAGAGCTTGACATCAGACCGACCGGGCGCCCAGCGAGCGCGGCGCATCTCGGCTCTGTAGTGCGCGGGCCTGTACCGCGCCCAACCTCGCCGGGAGACCGGCGGGGCGCAGGTTCCTCTCCGGCAATGCCGGACGGCCGCGAACCTGGCCTATTCCTGCGCGAGTCACCCCGCATGGGCAAATGGAAGTCCGGCCGAAAAGCCCGCCTTCGCCAAGAGTGTCATTCTGAGAGCGTCCGCTCCCGG
>CAYRFY010000418.1:0-2402 GCA_964423635.1 uncultured Armatimonadia bacterium
CGGGGCGCGTGTCCAAGAGGCGCAGTGCCAGCTCCAACTCGCCTTGCTGCGGCGCGATGCGGGTCACGTCCACATTGCTCCATTCGCCGCCGCCCCGTCGGGTCAGGGCAATGTCCTCCTCCCAGATCACCTCTTCGCCACTCAATAACTGGTAGAACCGATAGCCCGTCCAGCGGTCGCTGTCATACTCGTCGGTGAGATGCAACTGGACCTGGAGCCTGCCTGTGTGCTCCGGAACCCGCAGGGGAAAGCTCACCTGGCACAGCTCGCCCGCCACGGATGCGGTGTGTGCGGGAAACGCCATGACGAAGGCCTGCGGCTCGCCGTGCGGGTACGGTCCGGCGACCCATGCGCCGGTGTGCCGAAGGGGGCTGAGCGCGAGTTGCGCCGGGGTCACCTGCGATAGCAGCCTGCCCCCGGCGGGTGGGCTGTCGAGGCGACCCATCATCTCACCCGTGTCCAGCGCCGCCTTCACCTGCGCCTCGATGCGCCGCCTCGCGGCCTCGGCGCGCCTGTCGCGCTCCGCCTTCCAGTAGTCCACTCCCCCCGCGGCCCGCTGCCGCCAGAGCTTCGCATAGTCCTCCAGCCGCAGGATGTCGCCGAGGGCCGTGAGCAGAGCCTCCAGTTGCGTCTCGACAGTCGGGCGCACCTGGGCACAGGCCGCCTCGAGGCCGGGCTCGTCACCGGCGGCCAGCAGTGAGAAGCACCTGGCCTCGTGCTCGGGCCACCAGTCCTCCGGCCGCTGGAGAGATGCCAGAGCCCGGGCGGCGGCGAACTCGGCCCGCATAGGCTCGAGGAAGAAGCTCTCCAGGCGCTCCGGCTCCAGCAGGGTCTCCACGGGGGCAGTGGCGGCAAGAGCATCGGCCGCCGCCATGCGGTGGACAAGTGCCGCCAGCGCGGCGCGATCGGCCTGGGGCCGCGGCCGCGGTGGGTAGTTGGCCGCCGGATCGGCCGTGCGCTCCGGGAGCAAGAAGCCCTGCTTGACCTCTGCCAGGGCCGCATCGAACTCCGTCGCCGCCTGCACTCCGGAGGGCCCGTAGACGGTCTCTCGGATCGCGCGACAGGTGCGCTCGAAATCGTGGTGCTCGGGATCCCAGGCCCAGATGCCCATGACGGCGCTGATGTATTCGGGCTCCCAGCCGCCCCAGGTCATGGCCGTGTCCGCATTCCGCGCCGCGTCTTGCAGAGCCTCATACCGAGGCTTGTGCCATCCGTCGCTGAGCGGCACGATCTCCATGTACGAAGGCCTGCCGTCGACACGGAAGCTAGTGCCCCCGTAGCTGCCGTGGGTGAAGCCCGCGATGGAACGCGGCCAGTTGTGCCACCAGGCCACCGGGCGTTGCAGCCCGATGCTCGCGGCCGTCTCGCGGTCGGCCGCGCAGGGTGGCCTGGTGAAGAACCACGTGGCCTGAGCCATTCCCGGCTGCCTGGCCATCTCACGGTTGAACTCGGTGTCGATCACCTGGTACGAGCCCATGGGCGGAGTGGTGCAGATGTCGCGGCCGGTCATACCGTGCTCCCGGCCGAGCTCAATCACCCGCCGGACCAGGTCCATCGTGCTCTCTCCCCCACCCGGATCGTCGAAGGAGATCCACAGCCCGTCGACGCCCAGCTCAATCAGCCGCCGGAAAGTGCGGATCGCGCCGTCGAACTGGTTCGGCTTGATCCCGCAGGAGACGGTGCCGTAGACGTAGAGCCCGCGCCGATGGGCCTGGGTGATGCAGGAGCCGATCTGAGCCACGTCCAGCTCCGCGTCCGGCCCATACCCGAAGGCCCCGGCGCGCACGTCGATGAAATTCAGCCCCGCCCACAGATAGGCGTCCATGACCCCGGGCTGCAGGTGGGTTGAGACCTTGCTGTGCGGCCTGCCCCGCCAGAGGATCGAGGGCCAGTCGCGCACCGACGCCACCGGAAGCGCGAGGCCCTCGGGCGTCGAACTCAGGAGCCTGAAGAGCGTCTGGGCGCCGTAGATCACCCCGCGGTCATTGGTACCGCAGATGACCGCCAGTCTACGCTCCGGGAGCACGTCCAGCGCGTAGGCGTCGTGGTGATGGGAAAGCTCGTGGTCGTCGAGGCCCGTGGCATCCCAGAGTTCCTTCACCAGGGCACAGGTGCCTGGCTGCCCCAGGACGACGGTGCAGCCCGCGTCGGCAGGCAGCAGGTCCTCGGTGGCGAGGCGGGCGCGGAGACCGAAGCGGCGCTGCAGAAGCTCGGCCAGGCGGTCGCGGGCGTACAGCTCGGGGTCCGTGGCCTGCGTTCCGACAACTATTGCGAGCCCATCCGCCGGGTTGATGGCGAGGATGTCGCCGGTGTCGGTGAGCTGCTTGGGCTGAGGGGTGATCTCAGGGGCACAGGAGCAGGTCTGCCAGGGCACTCCGAGGAGAGACAGAGCAAGAAACGAG
>CAYRFY010000418.1:2412-7490 GCA_964423635.1 uncultured Armatimonadia bacterium
TCACCTCCGGGAACTGCGGTTTTGGGGAGTATTCACCAGAGGGATGCGTGGCGCCTCCAGGAGTTGCGAGGGGTGGAACCCGGAGACGCCGAGACAGGGAAAACTGCAGAGAACGGCAGGAGAGCAGCGGCAAGAGCCGTCGTCCTGTTTCTCCTGCCGTTCGCGCTGCCGCTCCGCTACCGTTACCCGGCCAGTCCCCGAATCATCTCCACGGTCTTCTCCGCCACCTTCTCCAGCGTCCCCGGCGGGAGTTTGCCCCAGGCCTCGTAGCCGCCGCGCTGGGCGGCGCTGAGTGTGGGCATGTAGCCGCACTCGTCGTTCACCTCGTGGGCGACGACCACGCGCTGCAGCGGGGATTCTAGCTTCACCTGGAGCTGGGCCTCGACGAAGGGCTCGCCCGGCCAGCCCACGATCAGCACATCGCCGATGCGGGCGATCTGAATCTCCAGGTCATAGTTCGGGTTGGTCCGGAGCTTGTGGACCTTGTCGATGTCCCGGAGGGCGAACACCCAGTCCCAGGTGATACTGGTCTTGTTTTCGTCGTTGAAGGTGGGTTCCGGATGCTGGGCGAGCAGGGCGCGGGCGGCCCGCTCGGCGTCGGGGAGCGGCTGGTTCCAGGGCACCTTGAGCACCTCGGAGGCAGTCCGAAGTGGCAGGGTCTCCACAGGTGCGAGTTTGCCGATGAGTGTGTCGGCCGTCTGTCCCAGGCGCCCCAGCATGAGCCGGAGGTTGTTGGGGCCGTCGTAGTCCGGGTTGGTGTGGTCGATGGGGCTGATATTGCCGCAGGCGCCGTTGAGGCAGCCCACGACGCAGCCGTCCCCGAGCTTCTGAGCCACGTTCTCACTCCACAGCCCCGGCCAGTCGGCGGAGATGTACCGATGGGGATAGCCGTGGATGGGGTGGCAGGTGAAGTGCAGCAGGCCCGCGATGGGGCGTCCGCTGTCGTCTCGAAACAGCGTCAGGGAGGCTTCCGGGTCCACCGGCCCTTCGCACTGCAAGACGTCCTCATTGCACTGGCCCGGGTGGGTCTTGACCGTCCCGTCGCGCATGATGAAGCGCCGGTTGAAGGCGCAGCGCCCGTCGATGGTGCGGGAGAACTCCATCATGACCGGGACGAAGGCCTCGGCGGCTTGGCTCACACCGGCCATGACGGCGTCGAAAAACAGGGCGTTGTAGGCCTCCGTCTCCCCGCGGACCCACCACAGGTCGGGAGAGAGAAACCCCTCGGGGTCGTCGAACATCCCGCCGACACGGGCGGCCGAGTGAGACTGGACACAGTGGATCATGACGTCCCGGGGCTCGCAGCCGATGGCCTCGGCGATGCGGGCGCGGAGGGCGGCCGAATGATTCTGGCTGATGCAGGCCATGTCGCAGGCGACGATACAGGACGTGGCCTCGGGAGATCTGATGATGAAGATGCGGGCATAGAGCCGATCGCGAATCTCCTCCACCGGCCGGTAGCGCCCGATGTCTCCGGAGATCTGGGTGCCGTAGTCCGGCGTGATGTCGGCCTTCGCCGCGCCAACCATGATGCCTTGAGCCGTCACTGTGTGGCCTCCTCCCCGTCTCGCAGACGCACTCTGTGCCCGATGCCTGCGTGAAGGGCTCTTTGGTAGACTTGCCCGGCAACGTACACGTCATGGGCGCCGAGGCCGACGAGGACGGCCAGCACGCGCTGCTCGGGGTCCTCGCGCCCCGGCCTGACCCCGGCCACGATCTCACCCAGCTCGGCACAGACGGCCTCCCGAGTGAGCTTCCCGGCCTCCACCAGCGGTTTGAGCTCCCCGCGGTGCTCGGCCTGCCCCCAACAGTCCACCACGATGCGGTCGGAGCCGAGGATAAGGGCGTCTTCCGCCTGCTGGTACGAGCCCATCGCCAACGTGAGGCACCCGGGTGCGACCCAGTCGGCCTTGACGATGGGTTCCTGTGCGGTGGTGAGCAGGACGAGCACATCGGCACCGCGGACGGCGGACTCCACTGTGAGGGCGTCCTCCACGCCAATGCCGTAGGTTTCCTGCAGCTCGGCGCGGAAGGCCGCCCGGCGGGCCTGAGAGATGTCGGCGACCACCATCCGGGCCGCGGGGAAGACCTGGTGGAGACAGACGGCGGCGGTCCTGCCCTGGGCGCCGGCGCCGACGAGCGCGATGCGCCCGGCCCCCGGGCGGGCGAGGTACTTGGCCGCAACGGCCGCCGAGGCCCCGGTTCGCCAGTCGGAGATGTAATTGCCGTCCATCAGGGACAGGGTATGGCCCGTCTGCGCATCGGTCAGCACCACGATGCCCATGATGTAGGGCAGTCCTCGGGCCGGGTTGGTCCCGTAGCCTCCCACCCACTTGATCCCGGCTACATTGTCCGAGACCAGATAGGCGGGCATGGCGTTGGACCACGAGGCGTGGCCGCTGCGGGACATGTCGAGGTTCACTTTCGGGGGCATGACGACGTTTCCCAGCCCCCACTGACGGAACACGGTTTCCACCATGTCGAGGACTTCCCCATGGGGCAGGAGGGCGGCCACGTCGCGGTGTGACAGGATGACGGTCTCTTGGCTCAAGATACTCCCTCTCTCGACGGTCGGTGCGTGGTCTGGTGCCGCGGCCCGTGGGGAAGGGCGTGAAACCTCCTCAAGCCCGCGCCGGCGGGCGGCCGGCACGGGCTCGCACGTTCCTCACTTCGGCGATAGGGTGACCACCACCACGTCGTCACCCGCGACCTCCAGCTCCACTCCCTGCTCCGCCAGCTCCGCCGCGGTCATCGTGCGCTCGTCGTCGCCGACCCGAACGGCGTACCGCTCGGCCACGGCCAGTTCCGTGCCCGCCGTGTCCAGAGCGCAGCGTACCGTCCGCCGCTTATCGGCCAGGTTAGAGATGAGCAGCAGGGCCTCCTCCGCGCAGTGGTACACGGCGGCGGCGGTGTCGCCGTCTCCGGGTTCCACCGGCGCCCAGCGGGCGTCGGCGAAGCGATAGCGGCTCAGATCGCGGCCGGTGAGCGGCCCGAGCATTTCAAGGGCCAGGTCGTCCGCCGGCCACGGGACGGAGGCGGTCAGGACCGAGCGCACCGTCATCTGCCGGTGCACGCGCTCAGGCGCATCCTCCTCCAGACAGCCGTAGCCGATCACCCCGCGGGAGCGGTGGCCCATGAAGCTCCATTCCAGGGGCAGGTCTTCCAGAGCCGGGGCATCGGCGGCCAGACGCGCGTAGCCCCACTCCATGGCCACGATCCCATCGGCGTAGTTCTCGATGGCCGCCATGGGGGCCATGGTGTTGTGGATGATCATCAGCCCCTCCGGCCCCACACGCTGCCGGGTCCAGGCCACCAGGTCCAGCAGCTCCTCCATGTCCCAGTGGCCTGCGGGCGAGTGGACCCAGTCCCCCGTTCCCGGCACCATGGGGTCCTGCTCGTGTCCGGAGACATGACGGGTATTATGACAGTAAAGCGCCACGTTCCAGTCGTAGTAGGTGCCGTCCAGGGCGTGGTGGGTGAGGACCTTGTCGATGTAGTCTTTGTGGAACTGGGCCCAATCTGAGCGCAGGCACATCTGGGCGCCGAACTCGTCGCCGGAGTAGGCATTGTGGAACTGCTCCCAGGTATCATCCGGGAGCCGCGCCCACTGCTCGCCATGCTCCCTGTACGCGTCGACGGTGGGGTGCAGCTCCTTGTTGGAGAAGTATGTGGCCGTGCGGATGCCGTGCTTGCGGCACTGAGCGATGACGCGGTCATACTCGGCCATGTCCTCCGGGCCGAAGGGCGGGTACGAACCATCACGCCAGAACAGCCCGTCGCGGTGGCTGTCGCCGTCGTGGTGGAAGTGCATGCTGGCGATGCCGCTCTCGGCGTAGGCCCGGAGCTGCTCCTCCGACGGCCAGTTCTTGCGCTGGAAGCTCTTGTGCAGAAACAGCCTGTTCGCCCTGCCGGAGATGATGGGCACACCGACAAAGTAGCGGAAGCCGACCTCACCTTCGAGCGTGACGCCGCCCCGGGGGATATCCAGCGCGGAGACGGAGAAGCCCACGCCGGGCGGCCGCGTCTGGGGGTCGAGGCGAAAGCTCCCGTGCCCGGGCTCGCCCGCCGTCTGATAGTCCCACTGGGACAGGTCGGAGCCGACAAACCACTCGATGCCCTCGCGCCCCGGATCGGCACAGCAGACGTAGCGCGGAACGAAGCGGCTCTCGCAGGCGCAGTCGAAGGCCTTGCCGGGAGTGAAACGGCCCCATCGGCAGACACCGAAGGCCGCGGTCCACGTCGCCCCCTCGGCGGGTGCCCCGGGCCGGTATCCCCAGTGGCACAGCTCCGGCCGCACGGACCAGGAGTGCACGCACAGCCGGCTCACGCGGGTCTCGGCAGGGAAGGTGAAGGACTTGTCCACGCGCACGTGGCCCCAGCGGTGCAGGTAGGTGTGGCGGTACGCGATGCCCCCCTCCTTGCCCTCGGCGTCGCGCAGAGACCCCTCAAAGGTGAGCTGCACGTCCGTGCCCTGGCGCTCGATGGTGAGCTTCGTCTCCGCGTCGTGGCGCTCGCTGTAGGTGCCCTCCCCTGCCGCAAGGGTCACCTCACCGGCGCAGGCGTTCAGAAGCAGATTGCGGTCGCTGCCTTTGAGGTAACGTACCTCCACGATGGCCCCGCCGTGAGCGAGGCTGTGGGTGATGGAGTAGAAACGGTTGCGGATGGTGACGGTCTGCGCCTGTGTGTCCTGGACGACCTCATGCGCCTCGGGATAGACGCCATAGACGGTTTCCACGGTGAGCCTCCTGTTTGTGGATGGCGGTGTGTGCTGGGGCAGTGTCGATCGTGCGTCTTTGGATAGCGCGACCCCGCGCGCGGCCCTCGCGGACCCCGCGGACAACACAAAGGGAAGGGAATGGGGGCCTGATTCCAAGGGCTCACGCCCGTGGCCAGCATTCGCCCGGGGGCGGTGCCACGGCCAGGCGGCGATCCCGCAGGGCGGGATCGCCGAGTCGGGCTGGAAACTCAGATTATGCAGGTTCCGGGCAGGCGCCGATTCACGTCGCCTCACCCCCCCAGCCCCCCTCTCGGCGTCTCTTCGAGCCGCTTGTACTCCGCCAAACGGCCGGCGGAGACGG
>CAYRFY010000419.1:0-4916 GCA_964423635.1 uncultured Armatimonadia bacterium
GCCGAGCCGTAGCCGCCCCGCATCACTCGTCAGTCGGGCCGGTCGGGGGCAAGCGGCAGCCCGGCCGGCCCGGCGGTCACCCACGACTAATGCCCCGTTCGGATCCCCCATCACCCATGGAAAGCCTCGGGAAGGAACAACCGCGGGCCGCAAAGAAGACCTGTCGTGCGTCCATTGCTCCCAATCCGGAGAGATGAGCCCATGACACCCGGCCCGCTCGTTCTCGTCCCGCTGGCGCTGGCCCTCGTCACCGGCGCCGCCGCACAGCCCGATCCCTATCGCCGCACCGAGCAGCCCTGGATCGGCCCCGCCCCGATACCGGTGATGGAGCAGGTCTTCTGGCTGCAATTGGAGATCGACCCCAGCGTTGAGCTTCAGGTGCACACGCCCGAGGGCGTGCAGCTTCTGGACAAGACCCGGCCCGGCGCCGGGCGTGACTTCACGCGCCTGTACTTCCGGGCCGACGGTGGCGTGCAGGATGGGCAGATCCTGGTCACGCCCGCCGGAGGCGAGGCCATCGCCGTTCCGCTTACCGTCCGCACTTACCGTCAGGACATCGAGGAGCAGATCAAGCAGGTTGCGGGCATTGACCCCGCGGCCCGCAAACGGGGGCGCAGCTACTATACCGACGAGCTGCTCGCCATCGCCGGGCGCAATCTCCAGACCCACCCGGAAATGGCCGACAGGCTCAAGGCCCCCACCGTCTTCGACGCCATGGAGGACGAGGAGCTGTTTGCATACCTGCCCTCCTGGAACCTGCCGAGGCAGTGCTACAGCAACTGGCCCTGCCCCAACTGCGGGGAGACGATCTTCCAGACCGACGCCTTCTACCCCTGGCAGGTCAGCTCCCAGCAGCGGTTCAAGTGCAAGTGCCCGTCCTGTGGCGAGCTATTCCCCTCCAACGACATCACCCGAGACGATTTCACGGGCGGGGACTATCCCGACGATGGCTGGGGATACGGCTTCGGCGACGGATCCCGCAATGCCCATGCCGGCTGGGTGGCCAACTACAACCACCAGCGTCTGTGGCGGCAGGTGGGGGGGCACGCGCAGCGGCTGGGGGAGCGGTACCTGCTTCTCGGCGACGAGAAGGCCGCCCATGCCGTGGGCGTGTTGCTCTGCCGCATGGCCTACATCTACCCCGGCATGAACACGCAGTGGCAGCAGGTGCGCGGCGACTATCTGCGCAGCGGCCGCCTCCTGCTGGACGGCAACTGGGAGCGCACCCTCATACTGGTGCCCTTCTGTCAGGCCTATGACGCCGTCTTCGACTACCTCGACCGCGACCGGACCCTGGTGGACTTCCTCGCCACCAAGGACCCCACCATCCAGAACCCGGTGGATGTGAAGGCCCTCATCGACACCTATCTCATCCAGGTGTTCGGCTGTGACTGGCTGGCCCGACGACTCTCCGGCGGGAACATGGGTGCCCGGGAGCGGGACCTGGCCTACATGGCCGTCTGTGCCGACATGGGACAGGTCTCTGACCGCTGGATCGAGGAGCTGTTCACCCACGCCTATTCCAGCGGGATGAACAAGGGCGGCTTCGACGACGAGACGCTCATCAATACCTCGAACCGGGAGGGCGTCCCCCTGATCGCGGCCTTCGGCTATGCCCAGGGGTACTTGCCCAGCAAGTCGGACATGGCCGAGATTCTCCAGCGGGTCACCTCGCCCCGGTGGCAGGCGCGCTGCAACCTGTACGACGAGAAGCTGTACCCCAAGTTCCGGGCCGAGTTCGACACCTGGCCGCGGATGCTGGTGGCCGGGCAGCATGTACCCTGCTACGGAGACGATGGCGACGCCACGGGGCGCAGGATGCCAAAGGGCGCCGTGACCGGCCTGCAGCGCCCGTACGCCCGGGCCTACGGCCACTGGCCCACGGACGCCATCGCCCGGGCCCTGCATGCCACGGGCCGGTTTGCCCCTGAGCTGTTCGAACCCGACGTCTGGCCCGAGGTGGCCGCCCACGCCGAGGAGATCGGTCCGGCTACGCCGCTGCCCGGCCGCGTGCTCGATGGCGTGGGCTTCGTGTTTCTGGAATCCAGGCCCGAGGCCCCGGACGTGGCCCGGCGCGCCGGAGTGGCCCTGCGCTACGGCTATGGCAGGGGTCATGCCCACCACGACAACCTCAACATCGACCTCTTCGCCCACGACACCTCCGTCACCCCCGAGTTGGGCTACCCCTGCTGGGCCCACCCTCTGGGCGATACCGCCCACACCATCCACCACAATACCGTCATGGTGGACGGCAAGGCCCAGTACAATGGAGCCATCTCCCACGGCACGCTGGAGGCTTTCGCCGCGGCCCCGGAGGCCTCGTTCGCCGAGGTCTCGGCGAATCCCGGCGCCTACGGCTGCTCCACGTACAGGCGGGCGCTGTGTCTGGCCGATGCCCCCGGGGGCAACGTGTACCTGGTGGACATCTTCCGCGTGATCGGGGGCACGGTGCGTACCTTCTGCACCCACGGCCCGGCCTGCAAGGGCATGGAAAGCAACCTCGACTTCGGCGAGCCCGGAGAGCCCTACGCCGTCAGCCGCGTCGGGCGCGGGCTGCAGGGCAACGTGTTGGAGACGCGCCTGGCCCATTCCGATGGCGACGTCTGGGCCGACTGGCAGCACCAAAGTGCGGATACGAACCTCCGCCTCCACCTGCTCGGAGCTCCCGGCAGGCGCTACGTGGCCGCTCGGTACGGCAAGCCCGATGCGCCGCCGATCCGCTTCTTCTTCCCCGAGGATGAAGCGGAGGCCGCGGGCAGCGAGTTTGTCGCCGTCTGGGAGCCCTACTCCGGGGAGCGCTGCGTGCAGAGCATCCAGCGCCTGCCGGTGGAGGGCGCGGCCGACGCCCATGGATTCTCCCCGGTGGGGCTGCGGGTGACCCTGGCCGGCGGGCAGGTGGACACCTTTATCTACACCGGCGACCCGGCGGCCTCCGTGCGCTGCGACGACCTGGAGCTGCGAGGCCGGTTCGGGTACTGGTCCGAGCAAGACGGGCATCCCCGCTGTGCGCACCTCGTGGATGGGGTGGCGCTGACCGGGGCAGGGGCGGGGATCACCGCCGTCCCCGCGGCCTTCAGGGCCGGGGTCACCGCCGTCGAGCTCACCGACCACCGCCTCACGCTGGACAGGCCCATGCCGGAGGAGGAGCGGGAGACCGGGCGGCTCTTGTACCTCCGCGGCGGCAAGCACCGCACCGCCTACCACCTGGCCGAGGTCTCCGCCGACGGGCTGCAGGTCCGACTGGACCTCAACGGCATTATCTTCCGCTCGAAGCTGGAGAGCGTCGCCCCCGACGGCTCGTACGTGGAGAGCGAGTTGCCGCCGAGTCTCGAGGCCTCCGGGGGCTTCGCTCCCGGGTACTATGACGACGCTTTGCTGACCAACGAGGACCTCACCGCCCGCTATCGGGTAAGCCGCATCGAGGGCACCCGGATCTATACCGATCGGCCCATCGCCGCCGCCGACTTCGCCGACAAGGACGGCGACGGCCGGCCGGTGGTGTGCATCTTCGACATCGGCCCGGGAGATGAGCTGAGCACCTGCCCGGCGGCGTTCCGAGTCCTCAGCGAGGACGACGGCTAGACACGGAGACACCGAGAACGGCGGAGAACAGCTCAGACGAGGAGACGGTGACCATGCCCAGGGAGACGATGACCCAGCGCGAACGCTGGCTGGCGGTGATCCGTCATGAGAAGCCCGACCGCATCCCGATGGACTACTGGGGCACCGAGGAGGCCGGCCAGAAGCTGGTGGCCCATATGGGCTTAGGTAGCCTCGGCGAGGCCCTGGACAGGCTCCATGTGGACACCCCGGTGTCCGTGGGGGGGCGATACGTCGGCCCCCCGCCGGAACAGGGAGCCGACATCTTCGGCTGCCGGTACAGGACCGTGGACTACGGCACCGGCGCCTACAGCGAGTGTGTCTACCACCCGCTGGCCGGATATGAGAGCGTGGCGCAGATCGAGGCTCAGTATGCCTGGCCGCAGGCGGACTGGTGGGATTACTCGGAGGTGAGCCGGCAGGCCAAGGGTCAGGAGCACCGCCCTATCCGGGGCGGCGGCTCGGAGCCCTTCTTGCGCTACTGCAGTCTCCGGGGCCAGGAGCAGGCCTATATGGACCTGGTTCTGAACCCGGAGATGGTTCACTACTGCCTGGACAAGCTCTTCGACCTGTGCTACGAGGACACCCGCCGCATCTACGAGCAGATACCCGGACAGGTGACGATGTCCTATGTGGCCGAGGACCTGGGCTCCCAGGAGAGCCTGCTGTTCTCCCCGGCGCAGATCCGGGAGTTCCTGCTCCCGCGTATGAAGCGCATGATGGACTTGGCCCACGAGGCCGGTGCGTATGTGTTCCACCATACCGACGGCGCGGTGCGGCCCATCATCCCCGACTTGATCCAGACCGGCATCGACATCCTCAACCCGATCCAGTGGCGCTGTGCCGGCATGGAGCGTGAGGGTCTCAAGCGGGACTTCGGCGAGCAGATCGCCTTCCACGGCGGTGTGGACAACCAGTACACACTGGCCTTCGGCTCGGTGGAGGACGTGAAGCAAGAGGTGGTGGACAACCTGCGCATCCTGGGGGAGGGTGGGGGTTACATGTTGGCGCCGTGCCACAACATCCAGGCCGTCAGCCCGGCGGAGAACATCGTCGCGATGTACGAGACGGCGTACGCCGAGGGGTGGCTGTGAGGGCCGGGGGGGCCGTTCCTGGAACCGCAGGTCGCCGCTGAGCGGGACCCGCCGTCGTTAGCCGTTGCCGTCTGCCGTTGCTGTTTGCCGTCGGTGGGGCGGGCTTTCCTGCCCGCCGCCTTTGCCGTTCCTGGGACCGCGGGTCGCCGCTGAGCGGGACCCGCAGCCGTTAGCCGTTGCCGTCTGCCGTTGCTGTTTGCCGTCGGTGGGGCGGGCTTTCCT
>CAYRFY010000419.1:5016-6151 GCA_964423635.1 uncultured Armatimonadia bacterium
GCCGTTGCTGTTTGCCGTCGGTGGGGCGGGCTTTCCTGCCCGCCGCCTTTGCCGTTCCTGGGATCGCAGGTCGCCGCTGAGCGGGACCCGCCGCCGTTAGCCGTTGCCTCACACAGAAGAGGCGGACACCGCGCAGAAGACGTGTCCGGGGGGCGGGGGGAGTCTTCTGAAGGCGGTGTCCGCCGGTTCTGACGGGGACAAAGGGAAGCCGGTGATCTTGCCGCCTCCGCTGCGAGCAGCCTCTACCGTAAGCGACCCGATGCCCGTCCGTCGGTCGAGGGATCATTGTGTGTGCGACCCTCGCTCAAGAGGATCGGCCGCAAGTGCCCGGGCTGGACGAACGGGGAGGTAACCGGGGGGCGACGGAAGGGCAACGGGCGGCGGTTGACAGGTGGCCGATGGCCACGTATTCTGCGAGCAAAGAAGTGGGGAGGCGACCGGCACCTACGGCGTGCGCGCACCCCACAGACGGAGCAAGCGCATGATCAGCCGGCTACATGTGGAGTCCTTCAAGTCACTCGTCGACGTGGAGATCGACCTGGGGCAGATCAACGTCCTGGTCGGCGCCAATGGTAGCGGCAAGAGCAACATACTCGAGGCCCTGGGCGTACTCGGGGCCGCGGCCTCCGGCCGCGTGGACGATGAATCCCTGCTCCGCCGCGGTGTGCGTCCCGGCGTGCCGGCGCTGTACAAGTCGTCGTTTCGCGGGGTCAGGGCTCCCCACTACATTCGGTTCGGTGCCGAGTGCGCCCGAGGCGACGACTGGGCATCATACAGCGCAGGCCTCTGGAACCCCACCAAGCGCCCGGCGTGGCAGTACCACACGGAGAAGCTCTCAGACGAACGCGGCGACCATGTAGGCCGGTCTCCGGCATCAAAGAAGGACCCACTAGAGCGGGACGCCGGGCTGGCGGCGCTACGGCTGGCCGAACTGGAGCCTTCGCGTCCGGCAGCGACCTTTCTGCGCCTACTGCAGCGCTACGCCATCTACGCTCCCACCACGGTTGCCCTGCGCGGGCTCATCGCCGACCAGCAGCAGAGAGAGCCGCTGGGCCTGTCGGGGGGTGGGCTTCCCGGCGCAGTGCAGGGCGTGCTGCTGATGCGAAAAGGAGGGGAAGCTGAGCGCTACCGAAGA
>CAYRFY010000419.1:6161-7466 GCA_964423635.1 uncultured Armatimonadia bacterium
GTCCTCGAGCTCGTCGACTGGGCTGCAGGCTACAGCACGGGCCCGGCGTCCTCGAGTCCGCTCTCGCCCAGCGTTCCGTCAGAGCGTGTCGTCCTCGAGTTCAGGGACCGGTTCATGGCCGAGGGCCGCAACACCCTCACCGCCTACGACGCCAGCGAGGGCGCCCTATACGTGCTGTTCTGCATGGTCCTGTGCGTTCACCCCGCGGCCTCCCCGGTTCTGGCCATTGACAACTTCGACCACGGCCTCAACCCACGGCTCTCCCGTGCCCTCGTCCAGAGGATGTGCGACTGGGTCCTCGACGCCCCGGAGCCCCGACAGATGCTCCTCACCACCCATAGCCCCCTGGTCCTCGACGGCCTCGACCTCACCGATGATCGCGTGCGTCTGTTTGCCGTGGACCGCTCCAGTGAGGGCCGGACACAGGTGCGGCGGATCGAGGTGAACGAACGCATGCTACAGTTGGCGAAGGAAGGGATGACGCTTTCGCGACTGTGGGTGATGGGCGAGTTGGGTGGCGTACCCAATGTCTGAGGCGCCGATGCCCGCATTCCGTATCGTGTGTGAGGGCGATACGGACTTCGTCGTGCTCGACGCCGCCCTGTCCGCCGTGTACGGTGAGCACACCGCCACGATGATCCAGCCGGAGAAGTCTCTCTTCGCCGGCAGGGCGTACACGGAGATGGGAAGCGGGTGGCGGGGGGTGAAGAAGTGGTGCGAGCAAGCCCGAGATGAGTTCGGGGGCCTCAAGCAGCGGCTTGGCGTGATGCGGGTCGGCGGCGCCGACGCGCTCATCATCCACGTCGACGCTGATATCGCCGACCATCTGGACTGCAGACACCCCTGCCCACCGGCCTCTGACACCGCCGATGCCGTCAGGAGCCATGTGCTGCGATGGGGTGGGGAAAAGGAATTACCGGATGGTGTTGTGCTCTGCGTTCCGGCTCAGAGCACGGAGACGTGGGTCATCGCTGCGCTTGACCCCGGCAGCCTCTTCGTCGCCGGAGACGTGGAGTGCAAGGACGCCGAGGCCTACCTGTGCGGCAGGAAGGGTCCCAAGCTGGTGGCTCGCAAGAGTGGCAAGGGCCACAAGGGCTATCGGAAACACACCGGGCGCTTTGCGGAGGCTGCGAAGATCGTGCGAGACAACTGGCCCCGGGTCCGGGCCACCTGCTCCCAGGCCTCCCGGTTCACGGCCGAACTCGGGCAAGCTCTGATCCCCAAGTAGCAGCGCCCCCCCAATCACCCCACACCGTGGAACGCATATTGCTGGGCGCCTTGTAGTTCCGCATCGTCCTCAAGCGG
>CAYRFY010000420.1:0-1095 GCA_964423635.1 uncultured Armatimonadia bacterium
TTCGGAAGTTGTGGTTCATGTTGCAGCCCCACATCGGGAAGGAGGAGCCGGTATGAGCAAGCGACCCGAGGGGGAGTTTCATTCTCCCATCGACCCACTACTGGAGGGCTTCCCGCTACAGCCCCCCCCCGCCGACCTTGAGCAACGCTGCGTCAACGCCCTGCACGAGGCGGCTTCGGAGCGCCCGTTGAACCGTCGTTTCCACCTGCGGCCGGTGGCGGTGGCCGCCGCCCTGCTCATGCTCGTCTTGGGGGTGGCGACCTTTCCG
This sequence comes from uncultured Armatimonadia bacterium, assembly GCA_964423635.1. Taxonomy (GTDB): domain Bacteria; phylum Armatimonadota; class Zipacnadia; order Zipacnadales; family JABUFB01; genus CAYRFY01. The sequence goes on from CAYRFY010000420.1 coordinate 269, forward strand.
AAGGTGATGCCCGGTCGCGTTATCCACCAGCGCGAGATGCTGCGCCTGAGCGCTCCCGGCGCGGGGGACATCATGACAAAGACTCCGCTGCCTTCCCCCACAGGCGAGACGCCACCGGTGCAATCGTTCACTCAGTTGCCCGCAGATATGGCCACGGATAGCGTAAGATGGCGTGGCTACTCGAGATCGCTCGAGAACCCGAGGCCCGACGGGGCCGTGTTAAGCCTCCGTGCACAGCCCCCCAGTTCCTACGTGCTCGGCACGCAGTCAAGATACACGGTGACGCAGATACCCGGTTCGGCGGAGCCGGAGATCGACACGGCAGCGGGACAAGAGGCGCCTTCCGCCCCCGCCGCGCCCTGGGAAGACACCGGCGGCGAGCGGCAGAAGGAGGTCTACAAGCGGCTGGAGATGGAGGTCGACGATGTGGAGCTCGCCCACAAAGAGGCGGTGCGCATCATTGACGGGGCCGGGGGCTATGTGGCCCAGGAAGACCTCACGACCACGGCGGACTCCGGCAGCGAGGCCAACCTCTCGGCGAGGATTCCGGTGGACCGGCTCGAGGACGCCGTGGCCAGACTCCGGGACCTGGGGCGCATTGTGGGCCTCCACGGCACCAGCGAGGACCGCACGGCCGAGTACTACGGGCGCGGAAAGCAGGTGCGAGAGAGCAGCGCCGAAGAGGCGCGCATCGTGGCGCAGTACGAAAAGGAGAAGGACCGCGCCAAGAAGCAGGCTCTGTACGCGCGCCTCACGCAGGTGCGGAGCAAGCTGAAGTCCCAGAAGGACACCCTCCAGGAGTTGGGGGCCCGGACCCACTATGCCAC
>CAYRFY010000420.1:1105-5226 GCA_964423635.1 uncultured Armatimonadia bacterium
GTCAGGGAGCCGGCGAATTCGTGGCCCAGGTGGGGGGGCGGGCGGTCCTGGCGCTGGTGTGGTTCCTGGCCACGGCACTAATCTGGGGACCGCTCCTGCTGCTGATACTGACACTGCGCTGGCGGCGTCCGCGGGCGGACAGGCCGAGCGAGGCGCCGCAGGAGTAGGCGAAGGCGGCACGGGAGACGGCACCAGGGGCGGCGCGAGAAGCGCCGCCCTTCCCGCCTGTCTGCAGCACACCCGCCGGCCTCCTGTCCGTTGCCCTCAGCTCCAGGTGCTCCCGTCCACCAGGGCTTTGGTTGGCGGACGCAGGAACGAGGCATCGGCCGCGACGACGTCGTGCAGGTTGGGGGGCGCGTCGACAAGCCTATTGCGCGCCAGGAACGCCGCCCATGCCCTCGCGGCCTGCTGCTGATCCGCAAACACTTGTGACAGACCCTCCGCGTCCGCCACCAGTGGCGTGCCGCGGTACGCGAAGGTCTGCCGGATCGCATCTGCCAGGGTCTCGCCGTCGAAGTCCAGGTGCTGAGAGAGAAGCCAGATGTCGTAGTAGTCCTTGAGACGTCCATTGACCAGTCCGAGCTTCACCATCGCCTCGAACTTCTCCGCGATGGTGCTCTCTGCGGTGTAGCCCAGGAGCGAGGGAGCGGGGAAGTCCAGGAGCGTGGGATACAGCCGGGGACTGGGCCGCCCTACCACCGGATCACCGAACCCGACGTCAATCTGCATCCGAACCCTCATCCTGCCCAGCAGCGCCCAGAGCTTCGCGCGCACGCCCTGGTAGACCCCGTCGTGCAGGATCGTCGCCACCTGAGCGGTGTCCGTGTCGAACACCACCCCGTCGGACACGACCTCCTGGGCACAGATCGCCCGCACCGCTCCGAGAATCTGCTCCGGGTCGTCTGGAAGTCGCCCCTGGAGGTCGATATCCCTCGTGGCTCGGACACCGGGGCCCTGCCACAAGGCCAGCATCAGCGCACCCTTGAGCAGGAACCGGCTGCTGTGGGGCGACACCGACAGTCGGTACAGGAACCGCTCCATGCAGTAGTATTGCAGGACCTCCTGAAACGGCCGGCCGGAGCCGCTCGCCGCATTGCGCAGGCGCTGCTGGACGGAAGCCACGAGGTTGTTCACCCAAAGACCGCCTCCAGGTATGGACGGATTACCGTTGCCACACGACAGGCCGTGGCGTAGCTCAGCAGACCGGAGGGCGCGGGGTTGTCGCTTTCCGCGTACAGTCTGAGCGCCTCCAGGGCCACATCCAGCCCGACCTTGCTCCGATGCTTGAAACAGTCCACCACTGTCTTCTCGGGACTGTAGACGCGAACCGGCATTCTCGAGACCTCGTGTGTCTCGACGCCGGTCGAGAAGCACGGCTCAGTGAAGCGGAATACGCGCAGGGGCGGATATGCCAGCTTCGGCGTCCGCGATCCCTGGCGAATCGCGATGTACACCATGTGGGGCACCTGGGTCGTCAGACCGTGCCAATCCAGCGCGGAGAGCAGGCATACCACGGCGTCCGGCACTTTGGCCGCCACCGTCACCAGGTCCGGCTTGTCGGGCAGCTCCTGCTCGGCGAGGCGGTACAGACCCCTGGCCACGCACTCCAGCACCCCGGCGTCGCGCAGCGAGTAGAGCGTCGCCGGGTTGATCCCCGCGCGGATCGCATCCGCTGTCCGCATCGTCCCGCCGTGCGCCCGGAATACGGCAACCGCAGACCTCTGGTAGGGTGGGAGGCCGGCCATGGTTCCTCGACTATAGTAATGTCGATAGATAGGTCTAGTTAATGTCATTATTATACCTCGGGGGCCGCTCGCGTCAACGACAGGCTTTGGCGCGTCTCGCCCCCTGAAGAAGGAGATTCCCCCTCCGACGGCGATACTCTACAGGGTTCCTTTGCACCCATCGGATCAGAAAGCATTGCTCATGAGCCAGTCGCCCATGTCATCGCACACCTCCGCACACCCCGCCGCGGCCCTGCTGCGCCCCGGTGTCACCGTCCGCGCCGTGGTGACGGGCCTTGTGCTCACGCCGATCAACGTGTTCTGGGTCATCCAGATGGAGCGCAACCGCCAGACCGCGTTTCCCACGGTGTTCTCGCTGTTTTTCAATGCAGTCTTCATCCTGCTTCTGCTGCGCGGGGCCAATGCGGTGCTTAGTCGCCTCCGTCCGCAACTGGCGTATCATCCGGCCGAGATGCTCGTGGTCTACTCCATGATCTGCATCAGCACCGCGCTGTCAGGCATCGACTTCATCCAGACCCTCATGCCGCTTGTGAGCTACTCGTTTTGGATGGCCGGGCCGGAGAACCGCTGGGACGAGATGCTCAATCCGTACCTGCCTACCTGGCTCACGGTACGGGACCGGGGGATCTTGCAGGGCTATTACGAGGGAGGCTCCTCCGCCTACGCCCCGGGGGTTTTGGGGGCCTGGCTGACGCCGGTTTTGATGTGGTCCTTGTTCATGGTGTTACTGCTTTTGGTGATGGTGTGCATGAACGTGCTGCTGCGCCGGCGCTGGCTGGATGGCGAGCACCTGGACTGTCCGCTGGTGCATCTGCCCCTGGAGATCGCGGCGCCGAAGGCCAGGTTGTTTCGCGACACCATGTTCTGGATCGGCTTTTCCGTCGCCGCCTCGCTGGAGATCTGGAACAGCTTCGCCTTCTACTATCCGCAGATGCCGCTGATCCCGATCTTCGAGGAGGATATCGGGCGGCACTTCCGGGGCCGGCCGTGGAACGCCATCGGCTGGATGCCCCGCTCTTTCTACCCCTTCCTCATCGGCCTGGGCTACATGATGCCCCAGGACTTCCTGTTCTCCTGCTGGTTCTTTTACCTGTTTTGGAAGCTCGAGCTGGTGATGAGTGCTTTCACCGGTCTGGACCAGATCAAGGGCTTCCCCTTCGCCAACCAGCAGGGCTTCGGGGCCTATCTGCTCTTCGCCGGCTACGGCCTGTGGCTGGGAAGAGGGCACTTCTCCCAGGTGTGGAAGACCATCATCGGGGCTCCGGGGGGAATCCGGGACGGCAATGAGCCCTTGCGTTACCGCACGGCGGCCGTGGGGATGGTGGCCGGGTTCGCCGGGCTGATGTGGTTCGCCATCGCCATCGGGATGCAGCCGCTCACGGCCTTCTCGGTGTTCTTCATCTACTATGTGCTCTCTTTGGCCATCACCCGGGTGCGGGTGCAGTTCGGCACCCCGGTGCATGACCTGCACTTCACCGGCCCGGATGTGATCCTCTCCTCGGTGTTCGGCACCCGGGCCTTCCCCAATCGCGATCTGGTGGGCATCTCGCTCCTGGCGTGGTTCAGCAGCATCTTCCGCAGCCATCCCATGCCGCACCAGATGGAGGGGATTCGGCTGCAGGAGCAGACGGGGGGGACGGCGAGGGGACTGGTGCCGGCTTTGATGCTGGCCGGGGCGGTTGGGGCGCTGTCGGGGTTTTGGACGATCCTGCACACGTACTACGACGTGGGGGCTCTGGCCAAGGGGGGCCGGTTCAACCTCTGGCCCCTGAACACGATGGATAGTTGGCTCAAGAATCCCCAGGGGCCACAGTGGGCGGCGGGGCCCGCCATCGGGGTGGGGCTGGGCGTGGCCTTCATCCTGCAGGTGATGCGGATGCGCTATGTCAACTGGCCCTTCCACCCGCTGGGGTTCGCCATCTCAGGCAATATCCAGATGAACCACGCCTGGATGCCGCTTTTGGTGGCGTGGATTCTGAAGGCGAGTATCGCCAAGTACGGCGGCCATCGAGCCGCTCAAAAGAGCCAGCCGCTGTTCCTGGGCCTGATCCTGGCGGACTTCGTGGTGGTGAGTGTGCTCAACATCATCGCCATCATCCTGCATATCCCGTGCTACAGGTTTGTGGACTGAGGCGAGGGCCGCGGCAAGCCGGGCCGTACCGGAGCCTCAGGGGTCCCGGGGGGCCTGACCGCCCAGCACCCCCAGCCCCATGCCGGCTCCGCCGCCGGGCCGGCACGCCCCCGAGCCGATGTAGGCACTGAGGGTCTGGGCCAGCTTCTCGCGCTGCTCCGCGGACAGGACCCGGGCCTCGCGGCCCAGATAGCGCGCGGCCTGCTGCTGCAGCTCACGGTGCAATGCGGCGGACTGATCCAGTA
>CAYRFY010000420.1:5236-7446 GCA_964423635.1 uncultured Armatimonadia bacterium
AGGCGTGCGGTCTCGGTCGGGTCGGCCTCGCCCGAGATCGCGGCTTGGGCCAAATCCGCGTTGGCGGCCCTGATTTGCGTGCGCAACGGCGCCACTTGCTGCATGAACTGCCGATGGATGGCCCGGACCTGCTCTTGCTGCGCCTGCGTCAGCCGCAGTTGCTCACCCACGGAGCCGGCCTGCGCCGGGCCGCCGTGCTCCGCGGGGCGCAGGCCGGGGCCCCAGCGGAAGTAGACCGCCGCCGCGATGGTGGACAGATTCAGGGCCAGCGAGAGTATCAGGGCGACTCCAAGAGATCGTCTGCTCATGGTCCCTGCCCTCCGGCATCCACGGAGAAGCCCAGGTAGGCGGTGCTCAGCGTGTCCCGGGGCATGTCGCCGAAGACGGCTCCCAGCCAGATTTCGCTCTCCGGGGTCCCGGACGCGGCCATGGCCGTGGTGGGCAGCACGAGCTCACGGCCCACGGCCCCGCCGATAGCGATGGCAAGGACCAGGGAAAAGGCCCAGGCCATGCGGAGCCAGAGCGCGCTTGGCGCCGGTCCTCGGTCGGAGCGGGTCGCGGCGGCTCTCACCGCGGCGGCCGTGCTCCGGGTAAAATCGGCAGAGGGCTCGATGTCCTCCACCGCCCCCAGCGCGTCCCAGCTTCGCGCCAGGAGGTCGTGCTGCGCGCGACAGGATGCACAGGCCGCGAGGTGCGCCTCCACAGCATCCCGTTCCGGGGGCGATAGCTCCCCTGCGCTATAGGCCGCCAGTGCTCTTCTAGCCCGAAGGCAATGCACGAAACGTCATCCTCTCTCTGTGTCCGGCAGGGCGGCCGCCGACGGCTCGGACGAGCCCCAGGAACTGCTTCAACCGTCAGGAACTGCGCCTACATGGGGGGCTGTTGAGGCCCCGGCCCGACGTACTCCCCCAACTGCCTGGCCAGACTTCGCTTGGCTCGGTGCAGCAGCGCTTCCACGGCCTTCACCGAGCAGTCCATCGCCTCGGCGATCTCGCGGTACGACAGCTCATTGTAGCGGCTCAGAACCACCGCCATGCGCTGGGCGTCCGGCAACTGCTGCAAAGCCTGAAGCACCTGCTCCGCCAGTTCCCCTCGCGCCGTCTCCGACTGCGGATCGCCCAGGACCGAGGCGGGCTCCGGGATCGTCTCCATCCCCACATCCGCCGGACGCCGGCGCCGACGCCTGACCTCGTTGAGGCACAGGTTCACGGCGGTCTTGTACACGAAGGACCGAAAGGGAGCCTGTGAGACGTACTTGTTCCGCGCCAGGAAGAGCCGCACGAACACCTCCTGGGCGATGTCTTCGGCCTCGTGGGCATCTCCCACATAGCGGTACACCAGGTTCAGGATCCATCCACGGTTGCGCTCCACCAGGGCGTCAAAGGCCCCCAGATCGCCGGAGGCACTGCGCAGGAGCAGTAGCGAGTCGGCGTCTGCCGCCGGGTCGATGGGGTCCTGTCTGGGCTCCATGAAGTCCTCTGGTGCCTCTTGGGCCTCGGGCCGCCTGGAAGACGTACCGGCGGCGGCCATCGGTCAGCGCGCTCAGAAGTACAGCCGGGCCATGAGCTCAAACCTCGTCTGTGCCGGCTTGCCGCCGAACTCGCTGCCCGGCTCGCCCACCAGCAGGTACGCCCGCCCACGAAGCTCCCAATTGGTGAAGCCCGTATAGACCACCTCGGGGGCGAGACTGAAGCTCGCATCGTCCAGGTTCATCCGCAGCGTCACCGCCGGGGTCAGATACAGGATGCCTCCGGGCTCCTGCATACTGGCCCGCAGATACAGATAGTTGCGTCCCAGCGGTTGGGAGGACTGCAGCAGGCGGCTGAGCTGTCGGGCCCGGGCCAGGGCTACCGTGTCCCCGGTGGCCCGGTATTGCTCCAGGGCATCCTCGGCGTAGGTGTTGAAGTCGTCCATGTCCGAGCGCGAAAGCCCGGGGCCGTTGTGCTGGTACTCCAGGATGTAGGTCACTTCGTTTTCCGTCAGGTATCTCAGGCCCAGCAATAGCCTGCCGGCCGAGACCTGATCCGTGCGCAACGTCCCGTCCGGGGCCACGGTCAGGCGTGGCTCCGACGGCGAGGTCGACCATTCCCCGTGGATCTCGAGGTTCGTCTGCAGATTGCGGGCGAAGTCCATCCCGTAGCGCACCGGCCCACTGTCACCGGTGAGGGCCATTAGGTCGATGTCCGTGTTATCCCACAGCAGATGCAGTC
>CAYRFY010000421.1:0-7402 GCA_964423635.1 uncultured Armatimonadia bacterium
CCGTTGGCCGTTGGCCGTTGGCCGTTGGCCGTTGGCCGTTGGCCGTTGGCCGTTTCACCTCTCCCAGCCCGCGTTAGCGGGCGCCCGGGAGAGGTCGACAGGGCGGCCCGCAGGGCCGGCATGGCGGGTGAGGGGCGGACCCACCGAACCGACGACGAGAGGAGGTCCTTGGCCATTGGCCGTAGTCGTCAGGTCTGAAGGGCCGCGAGGCGCCGCGCAGCGGCGTCTCCCCGCATGCTCGCGCCCGCGCGACCGCACGTGGGCGCCAACCGCGACGCCGACCTGCACATGGCCTCCCCGCATGCCCGCGCCCGCGCCCGCGGGACCGCACGACACACGGCGCCCGGCCGGCCCCGCCGCCGGGCTACGCTCGACACATACGGGCGGGAGCCAGCCCACAGAGCGGCGCGCGGCGGCGGCGACCGTTGGCCCCGGCTCCCGGGAATGAGCTGGTGACGTGAGCCGCCGGCGACGGCATCCTATTCCCTGAACGCGATCCGTACCCGGGCGATGACAATGCCGTTGCTCTGATGGCTCCAGATACCCACATAGCCACCGGGCAACGGCTCGGGATCCTCGTATTGCAGGGGTGCGCGGCCGTCGACTGTGTAGGACAGGTGCCCGCCGATGTGTTCCGTGCGGCTGTGGAACCACATATTGTGGAACTTGCTGTTGGCCCCCACGGGATTGTCCCACCGGAAGTCGTTGGAGATCGCCACCGCCTCGCCCCGGCGCAGGATCTTGCCGATGGTGTTGTTGTCTCCGGCAAAGATCAGCGCATAGCCACTGCAGAGGCTTTCTCTATCCCCACAGATGACGGCATTGAGGTCGCTGGGGTGCGAGTAGTGTGGAGCCTGAGTGAGGTCCATCATCATCGCCCCCCAGAACTCGAAGACCATGTCTCCGTGGAAGGGGCGCTTGTACCACAACAGCGGGGTCTCCGCATCCCGGCCGCAGAGCCAGGACCATTGGGGAGAACAGTGCCAGCGGTCGCTCATGTGCCACTTGCCGGCGCCCGGGGCCCAGTCGGTGGGAGCTCCTGAGAATGCCTCGTCGATGATGTTGGGCGAGGTGAGTGTGGCGGTGGCCAGCGGGTAGGAGTTGCCGGGAAGGCGCAGGGCCACGACGGAGGCCTCCGGGGCCGGAGAGATCCGCCCGCCGGCCACCGGCGTGCCGTCGAGGCCGACGATGACGCAGCCACCGCGGCGCTCCAGCTCCAGTACCGGCGCCTCGGCCGCCGAGGTAAGGCTCACCGGGTCCCCCGTGGAGGTGCACTGAAGGTCACCGCGCCCCGGCTCTGCCCGGAGCGTCACGGCCGAGGCCGTCTGCGCCAGAGCCTCGACCGAGGCGGCCGCCTTCAACTCCGCCCCCCACGGTGCGGCCCCCGAGCCCAGCTTGGGAACCGTCAGACGGACGCGGAAGTCTCCCCACACCGGCAGCTTGTATGTGTACCAGTCATCACCCACCGACTGCCAGGAAGACAGGGGCCGTGCCCAGTTGGCCATGGTGTCCTCTTTGGCGAACTGCTCGGTGATCGAGACGGGCTCCGCGGGGGGCTCGTAGAAGCGCACGTGGAGGTTGTCGAAGAAGGCCCGTGCGTCCCGAGGGCCCTCGGCCTGCAGCCCGACCGTCCCGGCCATCTCGCGGCCGACGCAGGGGGCCTCAAGCACCGTCTCACCGTCCACGGCGGCCCTGGCATAGCCGCGGTCCAGCAGCAGCTCCACGCGGTAGGCCCTGCCGGCCTGTAGCGTCGCCGGGCGCTGAGCCAGGAGGGTACGACCACGGGGGCGACAGTCCCACAGCTCCTGCACCGCGCCCTGGTCCACGCCGGTGTCCACCTTCCAGCGGAAGAGCAGTCGCGTTCCATCGGCGCGACGGCCGCAGATCAGGCCCACCGCGGCGACCCCATCAGCGACCACATCCACGGCGACCTCGTAGTTTCGCCATTCGTCTCCCCCGGCCACCGCCAGCGCCTGCCCCCCAACGGGCGTGGCCACCAACCTGTCCTCTTCCGCCTGCCACGAACCGGCGATGCCGCCCATCGGCGGCTCGCCCTGTGCGTCGAAGGTCTCCAGGTACTCGCGGTAAGGGCTAAGTGCCGCGTCATCGAACAGGGCCTTCTCACACCCGGCCATGTACAGCCCCGCCCGGCCCTCGCCGAAGGTGTCGTCGGAGCAGGCGATGACTTCCTCACCATCGACGAAGCAGGCGATCCGGCCCTCGTGGGCACGAACCTCGAGGTCGGCCCAGGTGCCGGGGGAAAGCAGGCACTCGCCGACGGCCAGCACCGTCTCCTCGCCGGCGACGATCCTCACCAGCTCCGCCCGGCCCCTGTCCTGACCCTCGGCGGGCGTGGAAACGCGGAACAGGTAGCAGTTGGCGGCGTCCTGCACATAGAAGACCAGGCCGAGGCTGCCGGCCGAATCGGGCCGGGCGGCCGCGCGCCACGAATAGCCATCCCAGAACTGCGCCCCGGCCACCGTGAGCGCCGGACCCTGGGTCACCGCATAGGAGAAGGGATTGGCGCTCCTTGTGGCCTCCGCCTTCTGGTTGCGGGCCTCGGGAAGGCTCACCGACCAGACACCGGCCAGGGTCTCCCACGGGTCCGGGTCGTCGGGCAGACGCTCGAAACCGTCGTGGAACACCATCTCCCCGATGGGCTGCAGGCCCGGGTCGGTCAGCTCCGCTCCGTGGGCAACGTAGCCCACACCGCCTCCGGGCCGGAAGCCGTCGCGGGCGGACAGACAGGTCCGCCCGTCCAGCAGGACGCGCACCCCCACATCGCGGACCTTGATGGCCAGACTGTGCTCACCCTCCGCGGGCACGGGCCAGTCCAGACTCCGCCCGAGGACGCTCGCCCGACCCTCCCGGACCTTCCCGAGGGTCATGTCGCCGGGCGCTATGTGCACGTACAGGTAGTTGGCTTCGTCCAGATAGCAGAACGCGACCAGGATCGATGTCTGGGGCCCGTCGTTCTGGCCCAGCAGCATCTCGGCGCGGATATCCACCTCGCCTTCGGCGGTCTCCTCCAGGAAGGTACACTGCGTAGCCGGCGGCATCTGGGCCTGGACGATGGTCAGGGAGCAAAGCAACGTCAGGAGCGCACAGCACAGCCTGGGGTTCGTCATGCAGGGGGCCTCGGAAGGTGCGGTTGCGTGTTTCGCCGACGGGCGGAGAGTTCACCCGCGGTGAGGAGGATTCCTCCGCGGGGCGGTGGTCGGCGAAGGCCGAGGCAGAGCAGCCTCATTCCCGGGCCTTGGTGGCCTGAGCCAGGTCCATGCGCCCCAGTCGGCGGGCGCCAGCGTATGTGGAGCCCCCTACAAGGGCGAACACCAGCAAGGAAGATGCCACGAAGACCCACGGGGGGAGGTAGGAGCGGTAGGCCATGGATTCGGTCTGGAAGGCCCCCAGGAAGGCGGTGTTGAGAGCCGCCCCCAGCGGGAGGCCCACGATCAAGCCGCCGATGCTCAGGAGCAAGAGCTCCAGGCCGGCGAGCTTGGCCACTTCCCCCAGGGAGAAGCCCAGAGTCCTCAGACTCGCCAATTCCCGGGTGCGTTCCAGCAGCGAGATGCCGGCGATGCTGTGGATCGTGGAGCCGGCCAGGACCATGCCGAAGCTCAGCAGGATGCCGATGAAGACGTACATCAGGCCCATCTGCTGGTCGATCTCCCGGCGCACGTCGGCGGTGGTGGAGACTAAGGCCACGTCCTGCGAGCGCTCGAAGCGGTGCTTGAGCTGCTCGGCTACTCGGGGGTCGCAGTCCAGGGCCGCGCCGAAGGAGCTCTCCGGCCAGATCCTGTCGGCGAAGCCGCGGCGGATATCGTTGTACTCCCCGTAGGCGGTGGCGCCCATCGACAGGTCGAGGATGCCGGCGACGCGCATGGTGCGGTGCACCGGTCGGCGGCGACTGGACTTCACCCACTCCACGTAGATCGGGTCGCCGGGCTCCACACGCAGCTTGCGCGCCAGTTGCTTGGGTAGCCACAGCTCGCCTGCCCTCACGCGCATCGGCTCGCCGCCCAGGGTTCGCGGCTGCGTCAGCCTCTGCCCGCGCTGCACACCGCTGCACATGACCTCCCCGGAGCCCCAACTGCTGTGCACGCGCAAGGGCACGCCGACGGTAAGCCCCACGGAACGGGCGCCATCCAGGACGGTGGCGCCCTCGGCCAGCTTCGTCCCCTGCGGCGTCGTGAACTGCAGGTCTACCTCGTACCGCCGGCCCTCATGCAGGTACTCGTCAATGGCGTCCATCACCGAGACGTACATGCCGAAGGTGGTGATCATGATGCAGACCCCGCCGGCGATGCCGGCGATGGCGAAGACCGTCCTCGAGGCCTGACGCAGCAGTCCGCGCAGTGGGATGCGGTACAGTACGGGCAGCAGGGCGGTCCAGTCCAGCAGTAGCCCCCGGGCCTCGCGTGCGGGGTCTGTGACCACCTCGCCCCGCAGGGCCACGGCGGGCGGGACATTGGCGGCCATGCGGGCCGGGAGCCAGGCGCCGACTAGCCCGGTCAGGGTCGCCATGATCAGGCCCGCCGAGAGGGTATCCCAGTGCGGGGCGGCCGACCCCATCGGGAGCATGAGCTGGCGCACATACTCCTGGTTGATCCAGATCGCCATCCAGTGTCCCAGAGCGGCACCGGGAATGGCCCCGCCCAGAGCCACCAGGGCGTTTTCGCCCACATAATGCCAGAGGATCTCCCGGCGCGAAAAGCCGCTGGCTCTCAATGTGCCGATGATCGGGACCTGCAGACGGATGATGCGGTTCAGGGCACCGTACAGGGACAACCCGGCGGAGCCGAGGAACAGCACAGGGAAGAAGAAACTCATCACCGCATAGCCGGCCTGATCCATCTCCAGGAGCTTCTTGCTGGGCTGCTCGTCCTGTATGTAGGCGTAGTCCAGCCCGAAGCCTCGGGTGAGGCCCTCGAGCTTGTCCACCACCTCCTGCTCGTACCCCGGATCGGTGAGGCAATGCACCTCCGTGATCTGACGCCCCATTCCGAACCACTGGCGGGCCCGAGCCTCATCGATGAACAGCACCCCGAAGGTGCCGCGCGAAAAGAACATCTGGTACTTGGAGGGCACCGGGTAGATGTACTCGGGGCTGGCGACCAGGGCGCAGATGACAAACTCGTACTCTCGGCCTTGATAGGAGGCCCTCACACGATCGCCCACGACGTAACCGTTCTCGTGGGCGAATTGCTGCTCCATCATCACCTCCTGGGCATTTGACAGGAACCTGCCGTCAAGGATCATCACATCATTGACGGGAGGGCGCGATCCCCGGGGCAGGCCGATGAAGCGTCCCAGCACGCGCTCGCGCTCGCGGCCGCGCTGGATGATGGCGCCGTCCTTAACGGCGCGGCCGAAGGCCGTACGCACGTGAGGAATGGTGCGGACCTTGTCCACGAGACCGGCGGGGGCGGCGTCGAAAAGGGCCGAGGCGTCGGCGAAGCGGGTGGTCTTGTAGATCGTGTCGTAGACGACTTCCAGGTTCTGGTAGGCCTCGTACAGGCCGACATACAGGGCGACCCCGAGGCAGATCAGAATCATCAGCGCCACGGTCTGGCTTGCCAGGGCACGGGAGTCGGCCCAGAGCTTGCGGGTCAGCATGCTCAGGCGACGGGGGCGATTGCTGCGCTGCCCGGAGCTATCCCAGTTGTTCGGGGTGCCGTCCCTCACCCTCGGCCACCTCCACGACCTCGCCGCTCCGCAGCCTGATCACGAGATCGCCGATGCGCTCGAACTCGCTGTTGTGGGTGACCATGAGCATGGTCATGCTGCGGCGGCGGGTCTCCTCCCACAGCAGAGCCATTACGTCGCGGCCGGTCTCGTAATCCAACGCGCCGGTGGGTTCGTCGGCCAGCATGAGCAGGGGCTGCTTCACCAGGGCCCTGGCGATCGCGACGCGTTGCTGTTCCCCGCCGCTGAGCTGTGCCGGAAGCTGATTGAGTCGGTCGCCGAGGCCGACGCGCTCCAGCACCCCGCGGGACAACCCGTCATTGCCCACGAGCTGCGCCACCAGACGCACGTTCTCCAGAGCCGTGAGGGTCGGGACGAGGTTGAACATCTGGAACACGAAGCCCACGGTCTCGCGGCGGTACAACGTGAGCTGCGCATCATCCATGCCGTCGAGCCGGCGGCCGAAGACTGTGAGAGTGCCGCAGGTGGGGGCGTTGAGGCCCCCGGCCAGGTTCAGCAGGGTCGTCTTGCCTGAGCCACTGGGCCCCACCATCACCACGAACCGACCGGACGGCAGAGTGATGTTCACGTTCTTGAGCGCATCCACCGTGACGTCGCCCATGTGGTATTGCATGCACACATCCACGGCCTCCAGGGCCTGCTCCGAGCCGCCTCCCTGCGCCACCCTTAGTCCCCCCCCGGCCGGACCCCGGTCATCGGCGGCATGGGCTTGACATTGACAACCATGCCCTCCTCAACGCCCATCTTGCCACCAACCACCACGAGCTCTCCCGGCTGAATGCCTTCGCGGATAACGATCTCTTCGAAGTTGTTGGGGCCGATGACCACCTGGCGCCTCGACACCTGCCCGTCCACGAGCATCCACACCCAGTCGCCGCCGTTCTCGTGCACCACCGCGGCGGCGGGGATGAGGGTCGCGCCGCTCACCAGCGGCACCTCGCCGTCCACGTCCACCTCGGTGCCGGCGGCCAGAGGGAAAGCGGCCGAAGTCGGCCTGCAACGCACCCGCACCTGCCGCGAGGAGGCCGGCAGGTCCGGCCGCGGAACGGCCTCCCGACCGATCTGAATGACCTGCATGTCCCACGACTGACTCAGGTACCCGCCCACGCGGCAGCGCAGCATCGAACCTCTCTGCAGGTACGAGGCATCCTCGCTCTCGATGAAAGCCGTCACCCACGGTGTCCCTCCCGCCACGACCCGCACCACCGGTTGGGCAGGCGTCACCACCGCGCCCCGGCGCTGGTAGATGGTGACCACCGAGCCGTCATAGGGGGCATGGATCACATCCACCGAGCCCAGCGTATCCGGCATGGCCCCCATCGGAGCCAGTCGCGCCAGCACGTCCGAACGCCTGACCCGGTCGCCCTCCTTGACGTACAACTCCATGATCCTGCCGGAGCCCTGGAACGACAGATCGGCGCTGTCGGCTTCCACCAACCCCGAAGCGGCGATGCGCAGAGATAGCGGCCCCGTGCGGGCCGCGGCCGCCTCCACGGTGACCTTCGGCCTCGTCGCCCGGTATGCGATCAAGGCCACCAGGAGAACGGCCACGGGGAGGATGAACCACTTGTAGGCCTTGATGAAGGCAAGCATGGCTGTGATGTACCGCGCCGAGGCGCGGCCTTCCTCCCCGGCGGAATCATTGGCGAGGGACGGACACCGCAACTCCACTTCGCGCAAGGCCGACCACAGACCT
>CAYRFY010000422.1:0-7396 GCA_964423635.1 uncultured Armatimonadia bacterium
GTGGCGTGGGGCATGCCGGATGTGGGTTGATCTCGCCCGGCGCCGACGTGTAGGCGCGCCGGCCGTTCCCAGGTCGTCAGGTCCGCAGGACCGTCCGGCCCCGCGCAGCGGGGTCATCTAGACGGGGGCGAAAGCCCCTGGCCGCCTTCCGCAATGTGGCGGCCAACGACCTCGCCAACCACCGATCGACGGCCATGCCCCCGCCGTTCCCATGCCGTCAGGTCCGCAGGACCGTCTGGCCCCGCGCAGCGGGGTCATCTAGACAGGGGCGAAAGCCCCTGTCTACCGTCATCCCATCCCCTCCGCCACCTTCTCCAGCTCCTCCCGGGGCAGGTCTCCGGTGACGATGACGGTCAGATCGCCCTTGTCCGTCCTGACCACATTGCCGGCGGGACCAAAGTCGCGGCCGAAGCGCCCGGGCCCGCCCTGACCCTTCCCCTCTCCGGGGGGGTCCTTGCCTCTGCCTTTGCCGCCGCCGGCTCCGGGGCCGCGGGGCCCGCCACCTTCGCCGGGACCCTTGTCATCCGCCTTCATCTGGATGATCGACAACGCACCGAGGCCGTCGGTATAGCGCAACTCCGCCGCCAACTGCTGTCCGCGGCGCAGGCGGTGCAGATAGCTGCCCTGCGAACGGAAGCCTGCCGGGATGTATGCGGGCTTCAGCAGGTCGAAGCCCACGGCCTTCGCGACGGCCTGCAAGTCGGTGGTCTCGATGGCCACCACCGGCCCGCGGTCGGAAGCGGGCGGCGTCTGCTTCGCCGGCGGCTTCACGTCGAAGTCGATGGTCTCGTATTGCGTATCCGAAAGCGCCCTGCCGTCTGCGGCGAGGACCACGGTGCGCAGCGGGAAGTCGTTCTGACGGTCCAGCCACAGGTCCAGGCCGCCACCGTGATGGCGGCGCAGCGCGAGGTGCAATGCAGGACGCCCCGCCACCTGTTGGGCGCCCAGGATACGGGCGGAGTAGTGCTCCCGGAGCAGGTCTGGGTCAAGGCCCAGAGGGTCGCGGCCCGCGCGGATCATGCGGGCCCCGCGACCCCTTCCGCCCCGCGCCCACACCCGGCCCTCGGCGTGGATCACCTCGGTGCCCTTCACCGGACCGTCCAGATAGCGGATGACCACCCGACCCTCCCCCCGATGCACCCGGGCATGTGACTCGGAGAATCCCTCCGGGGTATAGGCCCGGGTCTGCACGGTGCCTTCGCATACCACGGTCTCTCTCGCCCGCTGAGCGGCGACAACGAGGGCAATGGCCCGCTGATGGCGGCAGTGCCCGTAGACAAGCAGGGCGCCGGCCACCACCACCAGGGTGGCGAGAAACAGCATCAGGAGCGTCTTGACCGGCACTCGGCCTGATCTCATCCGTCTGTGCCTCCGGCATCCAGCATCGCCAGACTCATCCCCAGAGCGGCCTCGTCCGACATGAGCTGCTGCCAGCCTACGGCCACGAGTTGCTCGTCGGCCACTCCGGTGGCCGCCAGGTCGAAAGAGGTGTTCGCGGGTGTGATTCCCGGTAGCACCGTCCCATGGAGCATTACCAGGGCAATCAGCACCGCGGCCGCCATGGCCAGCGCGGGCTCCCAGGCGTTCTGCATCCACACCACGGCGCGTCGCCGTGGCTTCAGGCGTGCCCGCACCGCCGGCCACAGGTCGGGGACGGGCGGAGAAGCCGCCCTCTGTGCCCCATCCACGGTAGCCGTGCGTGGGCGACCGGCGGCGGCGGCGACACGGCGGTACTGCTCCAACTCCCGCCGGCAGTCCTCGCAGCCATCGAGGTGGGCCTTAACCTGCTCCGCCAGGACTGCGGGCAGGGCGCCCAGATCGTATGGATTGAGTCTCTTGCGCACTTGTTTGCAGTTCATAGTCACATCCCCCGCATATCCCTTTGCAGCTTCTTCTTCAGAAGGTCCCTGCCCCTGGCCAGCCGCGAGATCACGGTGCCTTTGGGCAGGCTCAAGACCTCCATCATCTCCTCGACGGCCATGCCCTCCAGATGGTGCATCACCACCACGGTGCGCTGGTGCTCCGGCAGGGTCATCACCGCGCGGCGCACGGCGGCGTCGAAGTCCTGCTGGGCGATCTCCTCGGCGGTCTGGGCCTGCTCATCGACGACGCCTTCGGCCCCACGGGGATCATCCTCGATATGGGTCTCGGGCCGCCGCGAGCGCAGAGCATCGCGGGCGACATTGAGCAGGATCGAGCGTACCCAGCCGCCGAAAGCCCGGTCATTGCGCAGGCCCGGTAGCCTCTCCCAGGCCTTGACGAAGGTGTCCTGGGTGACATCGGCGGCCGCATCGGCCGAGCCGGTGAACTGGTAGGCGACGCGGTACATAGCGTCCTGGTACCGACGGAACAGGGCGCCGAAGGCATTCTCATCGCCCGCCTTGGCGCGGCGGACCAGGTCAAGCTCACTCGTGCTCATCGGCGCCTACTCACCATGGCGAGGTCGCGGCGGGCGGAGCGTGCGAACGCATGCACGTCGCCGAACTCCGCCCCTGCGCCCCGACGGTCCGGCCGTTCGCCGGGTCTATCCGAACTTGATCGCGTGGGTCGGGCAGACCTTCACGGCTTTGGCAATCGCGGCGGCCGTGTCGCCCTTGGGGTTGATGACAATCGCCTTCTCGGTCTTGGCGTCCATTGCGAAGGTCTTGGGCGCCGCCCGTACGCACTTGCCGCAGCCCACGCACTTGGCGGCGATGACCGAGGGCTTGCCGCCGCCGGCGACCTGCTCGGCCCCTGAGGTGTGAGGCGTCGCGGCGGCGGGCACAACGGCCGGTTGGGTCATGGGAGCGGGCTCGGCTGACGGCAGCCCGGCGAGCCCCTGCTCCTGTGAGGATGTCAGCGCGGACAGAGCATGCCGCACCAGCGGTAGCGCCACCACGGCTCCGGCCACACACACCACCCCCAGAAAGCCCCGTCTCGATACGGAGGAGGATTCCTCCGGCTGTCTGCTAGTTTCCGTAGCCATCTCGCCACTCCTTCCCGTCCAGTTTGCTCCTCTGAAGACCATGACGCTCTCGCGGGAGGGCTGATTCCCTTTTGTGCGGAAGTCAGCGCTCATGTCCGCCCGTCACCACAGCACGGTCAGACTGCCAGGAGGGATGGTGCCATGTGCAGGACCCTGTTGCTGACGGCCTTCACTCTCTGTGTGAGCGTAGGTGCCGATGCGGCTCAGCTTGCCGAGAGGCAGACCGGCTACGTCTTCGCCAATGCGCAGCTCAGCCTCACCCTGGACAAGGCCACCGGGGCGTGGACGGAGCTTTCGGTGGACGGACAGCCCGTCGCCTCGTCGCCGTCGGACCGGCAGTCCTTCGACCTGAGGCAGGAAGAGGACTGGCTCACCGGGTCGCGGTCCCACTCCCCGCGGCTGCTGTCGGCCACACAGGAGGGCGAGGACGGCCTCGCAGTCGCCGTCGAGCTGGGCTCGTGGCGCATCGACTTCACCTACAGGCTGCCGGCGGAGGGCACGCTGCTGTCACGGTCGGTGGCTCTGAAGTGGAATGGGTCCGACCCCACCAAGCTCAAGGGCTTCTGGATGGCGACCCCACGCTGCACTATGTCCGCGGACGGGTACTACTTCTTGCCGGGCAACTATCCGCCGGCGCGCAGGGAGGCGTCGTCGTTCACCGAAGGCCGGCAGCGCGCCACCGGCAGGAGCCTCGCTCCGGTGATCGCCCAGCTCACGCCCCGCAGATCGGTGCTCTGGATCACCGACGCCCTCAGCCCCGACGCCGATCGCGGCAGCGCCACGGTCAAGGAGCATGCGGGCGGTGTCACCGTCTCGCAGGCTTTCGACTCGCAGGCCGTCGTTCGGCCCGGAGACACCCAGCGCATTGGCGAGGCCTGCATGTGGGTGCTGCCCACGGATGGCGAGGGTGCGCTGCTGAGGATTCACGACTGGATGCGCCAGAAGGGCCACGTCCCCCCGGCTGACCGCCCCGAATGGCTACGCCGGGCGATTCTGTACAGCTTCCACCCCGGCGGCACCATCGGCAGCAACTTCAAGGACCTCGGCGGCTTCGAGCCGGCCACGGACCTGCTCGACGACATCCGGGAGTTGGGCGCCAACGCCATCTGGATCATGCCCATCGAGGATGCCGGCGTCTACCATCCCCGCGACTACTACAAGTTCCAGGAAGGCCTCGGCACGGAGCAGGAGTACCGCGCTCTGGTGGCACACGCCCACGAGCTTGAGATGCACGTGCTGCAAGATTGCGTCCCCCACGGCGGCCGCAATGACTACCCGCGGGCTAAGGAGCATCCCGAGTGGCTGGCCTACAACGAGGACGGTAGCACCCTGGACTACTGGTGCTATGACTTCAACTGGCCCACGTGGCGCCAGTACATGGCCCGGGTGGCGCGGCACTATGTGACGCAGTTCGGGGTGGACGGCTTCCGAGTGGACGCCGTCGGCGGCAGCCGCATCCCCAACTGGAATCCGGACATCCCCTACGGGAGGGCCAGCTTCGCCCGGCTCCAGGGCGGGCTGAACATGCTGCGCTCTCTGCGCGAGGCGGTTAAGGAGGACAAGCCCGAGGTCGGAGGCCTGCTGGCCGAGGTGGAGGGCAGCGCGTACGGAGCGGTGTCCGACGCGGTGTATGACTTCACGGGCTGCTACACCGTCTACCACGATCTGCGGAAGCTCCCGCCGGCGGAGTTCGTCGCCCGCCTGCGGCGCTGGCTGCACGAGCAGCAGTTCTCCGAGGTCCCTGACCTCCTGCGACTGCGCCACATCGAGAGCCACGACAGCCTGCGCTCCGAGCTGTGCTACGGCCTGAAGCCCCAGCGCGCCCTGATGGCGCTGGAGGCCTGGATCCACGGCATCCCGCTGATCTACCACGAGATGGAGGCGGCAAGCAGCGCCTTCTGGTTGCCGCGCATTCTCGAGTTGAGGACCTCGATCCCGGAGCTGAACGGCGGGGCGGCGGACTACCTGTGCGTACAGGCGCCGCCCGGGGTGTTCGCCTGCCTGCGCAGCGACGGTGACCGCGTCTCCGTGGTCCTGATCAACTTCTCCGGCGACCGGGTGGAAGGTGAGGTGGTGGTGCCAAAGGCGAGCCTGCCTGCGGCGGTCGCGGCGGATCCACGGATCCTGGAGGGGTACTGGTCAGACGACGAGCGACCCGCCGAGGGCAGCGACACGGAGCTTCGCATGCCTCTTGACCTGGATCCATTCGAGTTCACCGTCTACGCGCTACGCCGGCGGGGCGACTTCGGCGACCTGCCGCCGTACATCGGCGACTTCTTCTGGCCCCTTCCAGGCACAGACAAGACCCCGGCCCCGCCGCTGGAGGGCGCTGTTGGTATTGGCGGCGCTGGCTACCACGCGTGGGTCGATCGATCCTCCGGGTTGCTCCGGAAGATGGAGGCCAAGGCCTGGCAGAACGTCGAGCCGATCGATGTCCTCGGGCCGCTGGACATCCTCCTTCCGGCGCCCTTCGTCGGGCAGCCGGCTGAGGTTACGGTGACACGGGACGGAGCGGGCGTGGTTCACTCCGTCCGCGCGTACCCCGGCGCCACGCTGGAGATGACCTACCGGCCGGATGGCCACGACCTCGTCGTCGAGACGCGCTGGCGCGGCGAGAGCCTCCCGGACTACGCCGCCCTGTGCGTGCCGGCCGTGCGCTCGGGCACCTGGTCGGCCGAATCGGCGGAGGGCGTGGCCGGAGGTACGTATCCCATCCGTCGCCGAGCCATGGACGCAGTCACGGGCGGCATCTACCGCCTCCCCCAGGGGGGTAGCCTCATCTGGGACTCGGCCCAGCATCCCTTCGGCCTGGGGCCGGACCCGGGGGGGGTGGGATCGTCGCTGGTCTCGCTGGAGATGGAACCCACCGCGCTCCCGGCGAGGGTGCAGTGTCTGCAGCGCATGGGCGACCGTCAGGAGTTGACGGCCGTGATGGCCTGGCGCGACCCGGACGCTCCGTACGGGCCCCCGGGCGACGCCTTCAGCTTCCGCATTGCGCCCTATTCCATGCTCCGGAACTGGGACCGGGCCTGGGCTGTCGTCAAGCCCGTCGGCGGCGGCTGGGAGTTTCAGAACGCCTCGTACTGCCTGCGTCTGGGCCGCAGCGGCGCGCTCACCGAGCTGCGCACCAAGGGCGACAACCCGCAGGTGATCGTGCGCGGTGGGGACGTGTACACCGACGGCGGCTTCACCCGCGACAGGACGCGATTCTCCGCCGGGGATGATGTCGAGGCCTACTCCCGCATGTGGCAGGAGGGCGAGAGCACCCACATGCACTTCGAGGGTCAGCTCCGTGGCTTCGGGCGCTTCGACCTGCTCAGGCCGCCCATCGACTACGTGATGGACTACGAGTTCGGAAACGGCCCCAGCTTCCGCATGAACTGCGCGATCAAGCCACAGGCCGCCCCGCGCGGCGATTTTGCCTTCCTCAGCGCCATGCTTCCGCTGCCACAAATGAGGAGCTTCCGCTTCGCAACCGGGGAGCGGACGCCGGCCGAGGGCGACATCGGCGACGGTTCGGCGCGGGTGGGGCAGACGGCGCTGCTGGAGACACCCGCCCTGCCGGACAAGGTCACGATCGAGGGCGAGACCGGGAGGCTGCTTGACCTGACGCAGATCGAGTACGGGGGGCAGCGGGTACCCCAGAACGTCTTCATCCACGGGCAGAACCTGTTCTTCGCCTGGGAAGACGGCGAGCCCTCGAACAGCGCGGGCCAATGGAGCTGGCTTTCCGCGGTCTGCACGCCGGGCGGAGCCCAGCCGCAGCCGGTGGGTGGGCCCCCGTATGTGCGCTCCGAGCCGACGCAGGAAGGCCTCCTGCGCGACGGCGGCTTCGAGCGGTCATTGGCGCGGCGGCTGGTGTCGGTGGTGAAGGGCGATGTGTTGCCATTGGCAAGCCCTGCCGGGGGCTGGCAGGTGCCGGCCGGGGGCCAAGCGGTGACAGAGCCCGTCCACGAGGGCGCCGCCGCCGCGGAGGTGGTCAACGTCACGGGTGACTACCTGCTGTGGCGTCAGTCGCTACCCCTGGGAGAGCTGCCGGCGGGGTCGAGGTGGCGGCTCTCGGCGTGGGTGAAGGGGGAGGACATCGTCCGCGGTGACCCGGCGTGGAAGGTGGGCTGTCTCCGCTTCGCGGTGGCGACGGACAAGACGACCTACTCGTCCTGCCCGGAGCTGCTGGGGACCTTCGATTGGAGGCAGGTGGAGGCGCAGGTGACGGTCCCGGAGGGCGTCAAAGCTGTGAGCGTGGAGGCGGGGCTCAATGGCGCACTGGGGAGGATGTGGGTCGATGACGTGAGGCTGCGGAGGGCGAACTAGGGTGCGCGATGGATCAAGTCGCCGGGCGTTCTTCCATGGTATGGGGAAATCCGATGGGCTTTGTATGTGTTTAGCGTCCTTCGGCGGCGGCCGTAGCCGTCAGCCCCGCAGGGGCGA
>CAYRFY010000423.1:0-7384 GCA_964423635.1 uncultured Armatimonadia bacterium
TCTCCAGATGGCCACTGAGATACTCGCGGATGCTGTCTGTGATGAAGCATACGTCCTGGCTCTCGCGGGGCGAGACCGGTAGTCCGAGCCGCTCTGCCTCGGCGACTACCTCGGCCTTGAGCGAGCTTTCGAGAGGGAACCGCGCCGCCGCGAGCTGCTGCTGGGAGAGCCAAAGTAGCATGTACGACTGGTCCTTGCCGGCGTCCCGGGCCCTGCGGAGAGCGAAACGCTCGTCCCTGCGCCCCGGCCTTACGTAGTGACCGGTGGCCAGAGCACCGCACCCCATCTCCCGGGCGGCGTCCAGCAGGGCGCCGAACTTGATCCGTGGATTGCATAGCAGACAGGGGTTCGGCGTCAGGCCCGCGGCGTAGGCCTGCAGAAACGGGCCGATCACCCGGGCCGCGAACTCGGCCGACAGGTCGATGGTGCGGTGCTCGATTTCCAGCGCGGCACACAACCGCCGGGCGCTGTGCGCGTCTTCCTCGCCACCAGTCGGCAGGAGGCGGGCCGTCAGCCCGATGACACGATGCCCCTCGGCCTGGAGACGCGCCGCGGCCACGGCCGAATCCACCCCACCGCTGAGCGCCACGGCGATGGGCATCGCTGCGCTTCCGTATTCACTCCTCATACCGGTACCGGAACCGCCCGTTGGGCGCCACATCGCCGCGGTCGATGTAGGCCATGATGTCCCCCTCGTCCGGGACGTTGTCCGCCCACTTGAAGTCCAGTTTGACCGCTGCGGTCAGGCCCAGCAGCTCACGGGGGATGGCCAGGTGCATCGCGTTGCCTTCCACGCGGAACTCGACTTGCCCCACTGCCTCCCAGTCCCAGCCGCCCCTGCTTCGCTCCAGCACGGCCCCGCCGTCCATGACGGGCCGGCGGTTCACCACGAAATCGAAGCCCTCCCAGCCTGTGTGCGGATCGCCGTCGGTATCCAGCAGCAGCATCATCCAGCACGGGCCTTCGGGCTGTGTGATCGGCTCGCGGGTGCGGATGTAGAAGTACACGTGGCCGCCGTCGCGGGCGACCTTCGCCATCTCCAGGTCATTGCGGCCGCCGGCGTTGACATATGTCCCGGCACCATCCCACCCGGGGCTGCCGCGGTGGACCGTGTCGCCGATGTCGTCCAGATACTCGGGGCCCACGTTTAGCCACTGCTCGAAACCGTCGTCCAGCGCGATGGTCTTCGGCGCCGTGGCCCCGGGGGACGGGCGTACGCCCTTGAAACGGCGAATGCCTTCGATCATCTGGTAGTAGTAGTTGTCCCCATGGCCGCCGCGCATGGGCTCAATGTCGCGGCTGAACTCCTGGTTGTACTGGTCGACAAAGTATGTCTCCCCGGCCTCCAGCCTGCGCCCGAGGAAGCCCTCCCCACCTCCGGCGATGAATCGCTGTGCCACCCACTCGTTCCAGCCGGTGATGAACACGAAGTCCGGGTCGATCTCCAGCGCCCGTCGCCACTGCTCGGCAAAGCACAGCCCCTGCTCTGTGGCGGTCTCCCCCGGCGGTGGCTGCTTGCCGTCGTGGAAGCTGCGGCCGATGTTGGAGACCGGATGCTGCGCCACGGCGACGGCCACTTGCTCCGGCTTGTCGGGACTCTCGTGCCACCCGGCGACCTGGGGATAGTGATCCACCCACGGCCACTTGTCCCTGCCGTCGCCGAACCAACCCTTCGGGTCGGTCCAGGCCCACGAGCGGCGGATTGTGAACAAGCTCCTGAGCTCGGCGCTCAGCCCGTCCTCGGGCGCCAGGATCAACGGCTTGCCATCCCAACGGAACCACAACTCCGGATAGAGGCCCTTGGAGTAGAAGCTATCGTAAAGGTGCCGCACCACGCGGTCGCTGGAGCTGTTGGCCAGGAACGAAAGCTGCGGTGTGGTGCGTCCGCTCTCGCGGATACGGGTGAAGACCCGACAGACAGCGGCCAGGTTCTCATCGTACGTGTGGGCATTGGTCACATCGAAGAAGATGGCGTCCACTCCGGCGTCCGCCAGCATCTGTGCGTGCCTGGCGATCACGTACTCATCATCGCTGAGGTAGTAGCCCAGGTAGGGCTCGCCCCAGAAGTGGAACGCTCCCGGCGGGCCCCATTGGGGCTCCGCGGCACCGCCTGCGGTGATCCGCGTGTTATCAAACAGCGTCTTGCCGTGAGGGCCGAGCCACAGGAAGTAGAAGACACCCACGTACTTGCCCGGCCTCGGTGGCCCGCACCGGGCATGCCCGGGCAGCACTCTCCCCAGGGCATCCACAGCCGTCCAGGTGTCGCTTTGAAGGTCGCGAGCTGGGGCATCGCTCTGGGCCATGATCGGGGCTCCGATGAGCAGGGATAGAACCGCAAAGGGCAACAGGAAGATGGGCTGCATCATGATCTCCGGTATGGAGGGCACAGACCTCGCCCCTCAGCCGTCGCGCGGGCCGTTCGTCGTCTTCTGTCCCTCGTACACCCCGCGCCTGAGCAGGGCCCGCAAAGCGGGACGGCAAAGAGGCGACGGGGGTGCGACTCTGTCCGTGCCGTCTGCCGTGCCCCGTCTGCGCTTCTACCCGTCGGCGGCCACGATCACGCACGGTTCCCGAGGCGCAAGCTCCACGGTCACTTCACCCTCGGCGGTCAGCTCACACGCCATGCTCTCGCCGGTCAGTGTGTTCTTGGCCTGCAGCGCTCTGCCCCGCAGGTCAGCGGGGAGATCGGCCGACACCCGTCCCCCGGCCCTCGAGAACAGCGCCAGCAGCCCGGGACGCCGGACCGTGGCCACGTCATCTCGCACGATGGTCTCGTCGCCGACGACCACCCGCCACTTGCCACTGTCCTCGTCGACCTCCACAAAGCTGCCGTCGTCGTAGGTCAGCTTTCTGACCGCTCCCACGCTGCCGTAGCTCTCGATCTTCTGCTCCCTCAGGTACGTCCAGGGCACCACGATGAGATAGATCATCTCGGCCATCAGGTGCGGGTCGGTGTGCTTTGTCCAGTCCGCGGAGTAGGTGGCGCCCAGCAGCGCCGTCTCCTGGGGGTACGTGGCCCCGGCGCCGCCGTGACCGTACGTAGTGGGGCCGCCGTGGTAGATCATGGGCAGAAACGGGATGGGCTCATCCCCCGGGATCACCGTATCGGGCCGCTGCCAGAAGTGCCAGGAGTGCCCGATCACGCCGACGAAAGGCGCTGAGAACCCTTCCGAGGTGACATCGACTCCCGCCTCGTTGAACAGGCCGATGATGGCGCACTTGGCCTCCAGGCTTTGCCGGGTGCTCTCGGGCGCCTCCGGGTTGTGATCGCGACGCACCGGGACGGCCGAGAGCACGTCGATGTGATAGCTCTGCGCCACCGGCATCTGCTGCAGCGTGTGCCGCACCCGCTCGGGCGCGGCCTCACGGGCGTACTTGCCCATGGCCAGGATGTACGACTGCCCGCCGGCCCAGATGCCGCCCTTCTGCAGCTCCCCGCGCGCATCGCGGGCGATGAGACTCTCATTCCATTGCGGGCTGCTTTGATAGGCGTCGTCGAAGTTGTCGTGATAGCTGACGATGGCGTTGAGCTTCCGGGCCTCGTCAGATAGTCTCCGCAGACCCGCGATCCCGCCGAGGCGCTCGTTGATCCTGTCTGTCGCCGGGTAGCCGGTGTCGTGGCCCTCGTACTGCCAGCCCACGAGGTACACGACCTGCCGCAGCCAGGGGGCAAGCCGATGGACGCGGCGGATCAGCTCGAGGGCCTCCTCGAAGGTGGTGAAGTCCTTCGCGCCCGGGGAGTCGCAGAAGATCTTGTAGATGACGCAATCCCGGTAGACGGGATTGGGGGTGCCGGTTACGTCGCGGCGCAGGCGCTTGGCCGCATCGATCCACGAGGCCCGGCTCTGGCCGGTGCCGACGAGAAGCACCTCCATGGAGGGCGCCCGTGAGAGGAGGATGCGCGCGGCCGTCTTGCTCGCTCGGGCTCGGAGGACGAACCTCGGCGCAAAGCCCCCCGTCATCTGCCCGGACCGCGGCGCCACCGAGGCGTCCAGCGCATTGTCCCAGTCGGCAGTTCGCACCGCCGCCGCGCAGCTATCGCCGGTCACCGCGCCGCACAGATCGCCTTCGAACCAGTTCATCGCGATGGAGTGTTGACCCGGCCGGGCCCTGTCCAGCGGCACCAGTCGTCCGGCCTGGGTGGGCAGGGCGAGCTGGCCCTGCGGCCCTCGGGCCGCAACCACCTGGGGTAGCCACACATCGTACAGAAGGTACCCGGGCTGCTCGGCGACGTTGTCGATCCCCACGCGCAGAATGGTGCCCGTGAGACGGAAGACCACATCAAACGACACCGCGACCCGAGAGTCGTCCACCACCGACACGCTGTAGCGCGCGGTGTCGGCGCCGCGGGCGACCACGAAATCCGCCCCGCGTCGGAGGCACAGTATGCGCGCCCCATCCTCATCTGTGCGGCCGAAGGCAATCCTCACCGGATAGCCCGACAGGTCGCCCGTAAGCTCGGAGCCGTCGGGGAGCCGGTATCCCAGCACTACCGGCCGTCTCGCGGACAGCTCTGCCTGTGCCTCCCCGCTGTCCAGGAGAATGGTGTCGCCGGGCTCTTCGGGGCCCAACAGCTCGTCATTGGGGCGCAGCCCGGCGGCATCACGCAGATGCCTCCCGAGCGGCTTGCCCTCGGGCTTCTGTCCCGCGGGGAGCACGGTGAACTGCCCCAGCAGATAGCGGCCGTCGGGTGTGGACAGCTCCCTGTTGTCCAGCGCGATGCGCCGCCCCGTGCCCGGTTCGTACAGCCCCAGGAGCAGGTTGTACTGCCCCGGAGCGAAGTCGTCGGGGAGCCGGATCGGCCGCTCCGTCTCGGCCACCAGGCCGCCGGGCATCCAGACGAAGGTGGGCGTCGCCGGCGAGAAGTCGGCGCCGGCCACCGGGGCCGCGTCCAGGCCCGGCCCCGCGGCATTACGGACGTGCAGAAAGACCGTGTACTCCGTGGCCGCCGGAGCGTCGCCTCGATTGGCGAACTCGAAGGACGCCGACAGCGCCGAGCCCGGCGCCACCTGATCCGACGAAAGCTCGAAAGACACGAGCTGAGGCAGAAATCCCTGTGCCATGGCGCAGATGCTCCCGGTGAGCAGCGATAGTGTCCAAAGCGCGGCTTGGTACCTCATGAAACGCTTACCCCGGATCCAGGGAATGGCGAACCGGCAGATCGCCGGTCGGCGGTGACGATCGCCCCGGGCCTGCCCGAGGCGGGCCGCACGCACAAGGGATGACGTGCCCAAGGACCACCGTCGCCGCAGGCTCGTGACCTACAGCCGTCCTACCACCCCATCGTCGCCCTGATGTGCTCCCGACTCATCTTCAGCGTCTCTCTCAGGGGGCGCGTGGGCTCGAAGCCGGCGTCCCAGGCCAACTCAACCACCGCCTGGCCGGCGAAGCCCACCTCGTCCAGGACCCGGCGGATCGCGGCGAAGTCCATGGTGCCTTCGCCAACGCTCTCCACCCAGCGGCCGTCCTTGTTATCTCTCAGATGCAGGAACACAATCCGCTCGCCCCGGCGCCGGATGAAGTCGATCGGGTCGATGCCGGCTCTCGTGAGCCAGTCCAGATCGGGACCCAGCTCGGCCTCCCCAAAGCGCTTGAGCGTCTCACTCAACTCATACTCGTCGTCCTGCACCTCGTAGGTGTGGTTGTGCAGGTTCATCACCACACCGCTTGCGCGACAGACGGCGGCGATGTCCCTGAGCACACCGGCCTGCTGATCCAGTTGCTCGGGTGTCTTCTTCTCAGGCGCCGCGCCCGTGGACACCCCCAGCGTCCGGCCACCCAGTTCCTCCAGGGCCTCCACCACGGTGGCCGCCTGGCTGAGAACCTCCATCTCCTGGCTCTTGTCCCACATCGCCCCCCCGAAGGATGAGCCAATGACGGGGAGCGCATACTGCTCGCTCAGCCGCCGCACGAGCTTTAGCGCCTCCGTTCGCAGAAGGGGAATGTGCATGAGCTCGATGCCCTCGAAACCCGCGTAGGCGATGTCCGAGAAGACCTGCTCCATGATCGGGAAGATGTCGTACTGCTCTTGTCGTGAGGCGAATACCCACGGATGGGCGCCAACGGTGATCTGCTCAGACATTATGGACCTCCCGGGAACGGCTTGGACACCTCGGGGCTGTGCCCCCGACGCCCTGTTCTCAACGGCACAGGTCCGGCGGTGGTTCCACCACACCGCAGGGGCGGCCGCGGAGACTACTTCGGACCCTCCCCCACCCGCACCAACACCCACCCGCCGGGGCCTAGCCGCAGGGCGTTGCCCTCGATGTGCGTCTCACGGCTGTCGACCACCTCCAGGACCCGCGGCGCCTTGAGCTTCAATAGCTCCTTGTCGAAGGTCAACTCCGCCCGGACTTCTTCCTGGGTCAGGTTTGCCACGGTCGTCAAGGCTCCCACACCCGGCTTCAGGTAGCTGCCGGCCTTGAGACGTGGGTCGGAGGTACCCACCGGCCACTTGGGCTCCCAGTACCCTATCCATCGCGCGTCGAAGGCACCAGAACGTCGGTAGGCCTCGGTGAAGGCCACCGTGGTGCCATCGAAGGTGGTGGGCACCAGGTCGTGCAGGAGACTGAGGGCGGCGTAGAGCGTGGGACGGTCCTTGTTCTTGTACAGCCACAGCGACGGGATGCCGTGCTGGTGGCCCATCACCTCGGCCCGGAAGCCGGCCAGCGTGTAACGCGGGTGCTGATCCGGGTACCAGCCGGCGATGTGCTCTGTGCCCAGGGTGGCGTCGGCGAAGGACAGCGACGGCAACTGCACGAAGCCCGACATGTGGGCCACGATCAGCCCGGGCTCCGGACCCGCGCGAGAGATCAGGTAGAGCCGCTTCATCAGGTCGCGAGCGGCCAGGATCGGCAGCGTCTGGTGGATACCCCGATCGTCCTCATACCCACAGCCGTGGGCGCGGTTGGAGCACAGGACGGCGATGCCCGGGCCATCCAGGTAGACGCCACGCAGATCGAAGTCCCTGAACGCCTCCTCGGCGACGTCGAGAAACCACTCGCGGAAACCTCCGCCGACGCACGGGTAGTACAGCAGCCCCTCCTCCAGGTCCATCCCCAGCTCGGGCTGCATGAGCCAGTCTCGGGTGATCCCCTCGGGTGTGCCCCGGTGCTCCGGGTCCATCGTGGACCAACTGATGCAGGCCTGCAGCGTGATCCCCGCGACCTTGGCGGCACGATTCAGCCGCTTCCATGCTCGCTTGAACTCGCGGTCTTTGCGTCCACGCTGCACCAGCTCGGTGACGTTCACCGCGAAGCTGGAGTTGATGCCCGCGGCGGCCGAGGCCTTCAGCCGCGGGCGAGGGTCGGGGCAGTCCGGCGTCAGGCTCTCGTCGCCGAGCCACAGCGTGTTGACGAAGGGCAAAAAGAGCCCCTCGGCCGGG
>CAYRFY010000424.1:0-3747 GCA_964423635.1 uncultured Armatimonadia bacterium
ACCTCAGGGGCAGCCCCTGACACCCACGGTCTTATGTGTGAGTAACCGCCAGCCCGGTGGGAGAGGTGGACGGCAACACGGCTGAGGCACCTCGCGAGGCAGAGGCGCACGGCTACACCGCCCAACCCAGGAGCCTATCACTATGGCCAAGGCAGCCAGGCTCTCCGCCCAGTGGCGCGGAGTGATCGAGGAGTACCGGGAGTATCTGCCCGTCACCGACGAGACCCCCGTAGTCACGCTCCTGGAGGGCGGTACGCCGCTGATTGAGAGCACCGCCATCGCTCCGGGTCTTCCGGGCAAGCTGCGGATCTTCTTCAAGTACGAAGGGCTCAACCCCACGGGTTCCTTCAAGGACCGCGGGATGACCATGGCGATCACCAAGGCCCTGGAGACGGGGATGAAGGTGACCATGTGCGCCTCGACGGGGAACACCTCGGCGGCGGCGGCGGCGTACTCGGCCCGGGCGGGGCTGCAGTCGGTGGTGCTCATTCCGGACGGCTACATCGCTCTGGGCAAGCTGGCCCAGGCGCTCACCTACGGGGCCCGCACCATCCAGATCGACGGCAACTTCGACGACTGCCTGCGTCTGGTGCGGGACATCACCGAGCGGTATGCCATCGAGCTGGTCAACTCCCTGAACCCCTACCGCATGGAGGGCCAGAAGACCGCGGCCTTCGAGGTCTGTGACGTGCTGGGCGGCCCGCCGGATTTCCACGCCCTCCCGGTGGGCAACGCGGGGAACATCTCGGCGTACTGGATGGGCTACAAGGAGTACCTGCAGCGCGGCGTGGTCAGCTCGCAGCCGGTGATGCTGGGCTTTCAGGCCGCCGGAGCGGCGCCTCTTGCCACCGGCGAGCCGTGCCCCAAGCCGGAGACCATCGCCACGGCGATCCGCATCGGCAACCCGGCCCGCAGCCAGGACGCCAAGAACGCCGTGAGCGAATCGAGCGGGCTATTCCGCGCCGTGACCGATGAGGAGATCCTCGTCGCCTACAAGGACCTGGCGGCCAAAGAGGGGATCTTCGTCGAGCCCGCTTCGGCGGCGTCACTCGCCGGCGTCTACAAGCTGGTGGAGGAGGGGTACTTCGGCAAGGAGGCGGCCACGATCGTCTGCACCGTCACCGGCCACGGCCTCAAGGACCCCGACCGCGCGGTGGCCATCTCGCCACAGCCGGAGAAGTGCCGAAGCGATCTGGGGGCCCTGGTGGACATGCTGGGGCTTGATTGAGCGGCCCGCACCGGCCACGGCCTGTTTGTCACTCCTTGCCCTCATCCGTCGTCCATCCTGACCCACTGTGGTCGGCATCATCCGCCGTGACCTGCGCGAGCAGGGCGCCCAGGAGGCACCTTCATGTCAGCCACCCCCGAACGCACGATCCTCAAGACCGATCTTCCCGGTGCCCTCTTTGGCCGTTCGGGGAAGGTGCGGGATATCTGGGAGTACGAGGACGGCCTACTCATCGTGGCCACCGACCGCATCTCGGCCTTCGATGTGATCATGGCAAACGGCATCCCCGGCAAGGGGAAGATCCTCACCGCCATGTCGTTGTTCTGGTTCGACCGGCTCCAGGGAATCATCCACAACCATCTGCTGAGCGCGGAGGTCGGGGATTTCCCGGCTCCCGTGCGAGAGATGGAGGATGTACTGGGCGGTCGGTCGATGTGGTGCAAGAAGGCGGAAGTGATCAAGGTCGAGGCCATCGTGCGCGGGTACCTGGCGGGCAGCGGGTGGAAGTCGTACCGGCAGACCGGGGAGGTCTGTGGCCACAGGCTGCCCGCGGGCCTGGTGCAGTCCGAGCGGCTGCCCAACCCGATCTTCACTCCGACGGCGAAGGCCGAGAGCGGCCACGACTGGGACATGACCAGGGAAGAGGTGGCCGCGGAGCTGGGGCAGGCTCGGGCCGATGAGCTGGAGAGCAAGGCCATCGAGCTGTATCTGGCGGCCTCGGAGTATGCGGCCCAGAGGGGCTTCATCATCGCCGACACCAAGTTCGAATTCGGCCTGGTCGACGGGGAGATGATTCTCATCGACGAGGTGCTGACCCCGGATTCCTCCCGGTACTGGGACATGGACAGCTACGAGCCCGGTCGGCCCCAGGAGGCCTTCGACAAGCAGTTCGTCCGCGACTATCTGGAGACTTTGGACTGGAACAAGGAGCCCCCGGGCCCGGAGTTGCCGGGCGAGGTGGTGGCGAGGACCCGTGAGATCTACCAGAAGGCCCTGGACCGCTTGACGGGGTAGGCAATGTCCGCCGCCGACCGGTCCGCGAACGACTAGCGGCCCCACCGCAGCGGTGGGGCCGCTGTGTGACGGGTGGTGTAATGGTGCCCGGCCGACTGCCGGTGGAGCAGAGCATCAGGGAGCGCATCTCCCAGACCCTGCGGCGCTATGACATGCTTCGCGACTGCGCGCACGTGCTGGTGGGTCTGTCCGGAGGCCAGGACTCGCTCACGCTCCTGCACGCCCTGCTGCGCCTGAGCGATGCCTTCGGCATCACCGTCTCCGCCGCCCATCTGCACCACGGCATGCGCGGAGAGCAGGCGGATGCCGATGTAGAAGCGCTCGCAGCAATCTGCCGCGACTGGTCGGTGCCCTTTGAGTGGGAGCAGGTGTCGGTGCCGAGCCTGGCCGCCGAGGGGCGCATCTCTTTGGAGGAGGCGGGGCGCGCCGCACGCTATGAGTTTCTCCGGCGCCTGGCATCCCGGCGGCCCGGTACACGGATCGCCGTGGGGCACACCGCCGGCGACCGCGCCGAGACGGTGCTGATGAATATCCTGCGTGGCTCGGGCCTGGCCGGGCTGCGCGGCATCCCGCCGGTGAACGGCAATGTGATCCGGCCACTGATCGAGCTGACCCGGGAGCAGACCGGGGCCTACTGCGCGGCTGTGGGGCTGGAGCCGCTGTGGGACGATACCAACCAGGACGCGGACACCTACCTGCGCAACCGGGTGCGGCTACGGCTCCTCCCCCTTCTGCAGGCCGAGTACGCTCCGGGAGTGCAGGAGGCCCTGCTGCGCCTGGCCGGTACCGTGGAGCGGGAGTTGGAATGGACGGATGAGATCGCCAGAGAGCACTTCGATCGGTTGGCTTCGACGCAGGGGGGGGCGGTGCACCTACAACTGGAGGGGCTGTGCGAGCTACCCTCGGGGCTACGGTTCAGAGTGTTGCGTCTGGGCATAGGAAAGCTGCGGGGCAGCCTCGCGGGTGTGGGCATGGGGCACCTGTGTGACCTGGAGCACCTGGCGGTGACGGGACGCACGGGCGCGGTTTTACATCTGCCCTTTGCTGTTCGTGCGGAGCGCGGTTATAATCATCTAGTCTTGTCCTATAAGCCGGCCGATGCCGAAACCTGCGTGGACTGGCAGGCCGAGTTGCCGGTGCCGGGCGCGGTGGACCTGCCCGGAGGCGGGGTCTTGCGGGCCACGAAGTCGGCTCCGCCACCACGGCTGACCGGGGGGGAGCCTTGTGTGGCCTTCCTCGATGCGGCGCAGCTCGGCGACCGGCTGGTGGTGCGGTGGTGGCGGGACGGGGACCGCGTGGCCCCTGTAGGCATGACGGGGTCCAAGAAGTTGCAGGACGTTTTCACCGATAGGAAGGTACCCCGGCGCGAACGCCGAAAAGTGCCCATAGTGCTGGACGAGGACCGGGGCATAGCCTGGGTCGGAGGGCTATGTGTGGCCCGGTCCGTCTGTGTTTGTGCCACGACGCGAAGCTGTGTGCGGCTCTGCTGGGAGCAGGCGGAAGAG
>CAYRFY010000424.1:3757-7365 GCA_964423635.1 uncultured Armatimonadia bacterium
CTAGCCGCACGGCAGACGCGCCTTTCCGGGGGTGAAGACGACACCCCGGCCGGCGCCCGCCGCGGCTCACAGACGCGCGGAGCCGCTACCACGTGAACAGGAGGCCGTCAGGCTTCTTCTGACGGATTCGATGCCAAAGCAAAGCCCCCTAGTCGTACTCGTGTTGTTGTTCGCCCTGGGTTACGCGCTGTACATGTACCCGCGGCTGAACGCCAATAAGCCGGAGAAGGTCTTCGAGAACGTCATCGACTTCTACGATGCGCTCGAGAAGGGCTATATCGCGGAGATGAAGACCAACGTGGGCCGCCAGCAGGTGACGGGTACGTTCAGTACCCGAGGGCGGCAGAACTACGAGGGTGACTTCGAGCGCTTCCGGGCCAGTGTGCCGCTCACCGAGTTGAGGCTCGAGAAGCTCCAGGACATGGCGGCGCAGACAGGCACCAAGTTCGACCACGTGCAGCGGTCGGCCAGCGACCAACTGCTGGCCATCGCCGGCAACCTCGTGATCCCCCTGGCCGTGCTGGTCCTGCTGTGGGTGTTTTTCATGCGCCAGATGCGCATGAGCGGCGGGCAGGCGCTGTCCTTCGGCCGCAGCCAGGCCAAGCTTCTGGGCGAGAACTTCGAGAAGGTCACTTTCGAGGATGTCGCCGGGATGCACGAGGTCAAGGAGGAGCTCCAGGAGGTGGTGGAGTTTCTCAAGGAGCCCGAGCGGTTCCGGGCTCTGGGAGCGAAGATTCCCCGTGGAGTGCTGCTGGTAGGGCCCCCGGGCTGCGGCAAGACACTGCTGGCCCGGGCGGTGGCGGGAGAGGCCAATTGCGCCTTCTTCTACATCAGCGGCTCGGACTTCGTGGAGATGTTCGTGGGCGTGGGGGCCTCGCGGGTCAGGGACCTGTTTCTGCAGGCGAAGCAGCATCTGCCGGCGATCGTGTTCATCGACGAGTTGGATGCCGTGGGGCGGCTGCGCGGCGCGGGCCTGGGCGGTGGCCACGACGAGCGCGAGCAGACGCTGAACGCGCTGCTTGTGGAGATGGACGGCTTCGACCCCAATGCCGACATCATCATCCTGGCGGCCACGAACCGGCCCGACATCCTGGACCCGGCGCTACTGCGCCCCGGACGTTTCGACCGGCGGATCGTGGTGGACAATCCGGATGTGGTCGAGCGCGAAGCCATTCTCCATATCTACACCAAGGACAAACCGGTGGGGTCGGAGGTGGACGTCAAGACCCTGGCGCGCAGGAGCCCGGGTTTCTCCGGCGCGGACATCGAGAATCTGGTGAACGAGGCGGCTCTCCTGGCGGCCCGGCGGAACAAGAAGACCATCGACATGCCGGACTTTGATGAGGCCATCGAGCGTGTCATCGCCGGGCCCGAGCGGCGCAGCCGGGTCATCCGGGATCGGGAGCGCAAGGTCCTTGCGTACCACGAGGCCGGACACGCCCTGGTCGGCGGCATGCTCCCCGACTTCGATACCACCTACAAGGTCACGATTCTCCCGCGCGGCATGGCTCTGGGCTATACCATCAGCCTGCCGGAAGACGACCGCTATCTGATGACCCGTACCGAGATCACCAATCGCATGGCCCAGGCCCTGGGAGGCCGGGCCGCCGAGGTCCTCGTTCTGGACGACATGACCACCGGCGCGGCCAATGACCTGGAGCGAGTGACGGAGATGGCCCGCCAGATGGTGACCGAGTACGGCATGACCGATGCGCTTGGCCCCCTGGCCTACGGCAAGAAGCACGGCCCCATCTTCTTGGCAAGGGAACTGAGTGAAGAGCGCAACTATAGCGAAGACATCGCCAAGCAGATCGATGCCGAGATCCGGCGCATCGTGGACGACTGCTTCGAGAAGGCGACGTCCATCCTCGTAGAGCATCGCGAGAAGCTGGAGCTGCTGGTGGAGGTCCTGCTGCAAAAGGAGACCCTGGACCAGCACGAGGTGGCGGCGATCCTGGAGACAGGGCAATTGCCCGAGGCAAACGGCGCCGCCGAGGAGACGTCGGGCGAGGGCTAGATCTCTCGCTTTGGCTTCTCCAGCCCGAC
The DNA here is from genome assembly GCA_964423635.1 of uncultured Armatimonadia bacterium. GTDB lineage: Bacteria > Armatimonadota > Zipacnadia > Zipacnadales > JABUFB01 > CAYRFY01. The sequence continues at coordinate 5,804 of CAYRFY010000424.1, forward strand.
CGTGGCCGGTCGTCCGAGCCGGCCGTCTGACTGCCGTCTGAAGCCGAGGAGGCGTGTTTGTGAGACCTTCTGAAGACACTCTGGCCGCCGCGAGAGACCGTCTGGCCGCGGGAGATCACCTCGAGGCGATTGAGGCGTGCTTCGATGAGTTGGTTGCCGCGCCCACGGATATCCCGCTGCTGGCCATGTTGACCGCGGCCTGCGAGAGCGCCGGTGAGGTTCAAAAGGCCCGGAAGGCCGCGGCCCGATGGGTGGAGATCTCCCCGCGAGACCCCTACGCCCACTACAAGCTGGCCATGATCGACCAGCGCCTGCAGAACTACCAGGCCGCCGTGGCGCGGCTGAAGGTTGCCGTCGGCGTGGGCGATCCGGATGACGACATCTCTCTCGCCGCCTGGGAAGCCCTGCGCGCTCTGGATGGGTTACAGACCCAGCAGGTCATCGCTCTGCGCGACTGCGATCTGTGCTTCCGCCTCAAGCTTCGCGTGGACCCCGACGCCGCCCTGGAGGAGCGTGGCTTCTCGCTCTCTCCCGCGGCGGTCCGGCGCATCACCGCCGCGGACGACGGGGTCTCCTCGATCCGTCGGGGCTTTCCCTGGCGGGCCTGTTAGGACCCTCCGGTGGCACTGGCACAGCTCAGTTTGGGATCGAACATCGGCCGGCGCGGGGTTAACCTGTCGCTGGCCGCGTCGCGTCTGGCGCTGGCCCACGGCATCGAGCTGGTGCGCCTCTCGCCGGTGTATGAGACGGCCCCCTGGGGTGATACGGACCAGCCGCCGTTCTACAACATGGCCGCCTCCGTCCGCTGCGCTCTTTCCCCGTTCCAGTTGCTGGCGCTGGCAAAGTCTGTCGAAGTTCACATGGGCCGCACGGCCACGCGCCACTGGGGACCGCGTGTTATCGACATCGACATCATCCTCTTCGAGGGCGTCGCCATGCGCGATGCCACTCTCACCCTCCCCCATCCCCACGCCTCAGAGCGTCAGTTCGTGCTGGTGCCTCTGCAGAGCATTGCGCCGGAGGCGCAGATCGCCCCCGGCGTGTCGGTGTCGCAGTTGGCGCGGCAGGACGACCGCGTCGTGCGGCGGATCGGCAGCCTGCACCAGGTAGTAGAGCGTGAGCGTCGCGGCTAGAGGTTCGGCCAGAAAGCCCGGCCGGCCCGGCCCATGGCATTCTGGAGCGTCGTTGGAGCACGCCCGGGATTGCGCCGCTTGGGCGAAGAATCCCGCTGAATGCCAGGGGATTCTTCGAGCTGCTCCCTCCGGGAGCGGACGCTCTCAGAATGACACTCCTGGCGAAGGCGGGCTTTTCGGCCGCGCTTCTGGAGGTGCGGCCGAAAACCTATTTGGGCGGGTCACGGACCCACCGAGTCGGGCTGGAAAGCCCGACCTACGCGGCTGTGAACGGCTTTTCGGCCGCGCTTCTGGAGGTGCGGCCGAAAACCTATTTGGGCGGGTCACGGACCCACCGAGTCGGGCTGGAAAGCCCGACCTACGCGGCTGTGAACGGCTTTTCGGCCGCGCTTCTGGAGGTGCGGCCGAAAACCTATTTGGGCGGGTCAC
>CAYRFY010000425.1:0-7364 GCA_964423635.1 uncultured Armatimonadia bacterium
GCCGTTCGCCGCCACGAACCAAGCGTCACGCGCCACGGTCGTTGGCCGTTCTCCCCCTCCTCCCGTCTCCGCAGCCGTACCGCGGAGTAAGGGAGAGGGGGCAGGGGGGTGAGGCGACTTTGGCCGCTCCCACGGCTCACCGCCGCCCCACCACATATATCGTGGGCACGAGGCCCCCCGTATTGACCTGGTGCGTCTCCTCCACGACAAGCTCCTCGCCCCCATCGAGCAGCCCCTGCATGAGACGCTTCTCCATGGTCAGCAGGACCATCCTGCCGCCGGGACGCAGGAGGCGGAGGGCTTCGGCGATGAAGGCCGGGTAGAGTCGGCGATTGGCGCGATGGGAGCCCACGCGCCGCCCCCAGGGGAGGTTGCACGCGATCTTGTCCACGCTATCGGCCACCAGTGGGGCATGCCCGGCGTCGGCGACGTAGAGCATTACCGGGGCCGCGGCGGCCTGCAGGTTCCTAACTGCCAGCCCCAGGACCTCGGGGTCGCGATCGCCGCCGAGAACCACCGCCGCCTGTGGCAGACTATGTCGCTCCACCAGGATCGTGCCCGTCCCGCACATGGGATCGAGGAACACCTCCCCCGGCTGCGGGTCGGAGAGCAGGCACATGGCGTGGGCCACGGTAGGCTGCAGCGAGGCGATCCCGTGCACCACCCGTGACCGCCTGGCCAGGGTATCATCCGACAGTCGCAACCCCAGCAAAGCCCGGTCATGCTCGATGTGGAGAGCAAACTCCAGGTCGTGTCCCGTCAGGTCCACCTTCCAGCCCCGCTGGTCGATGATCCCCGCTCCCGCGAAGCCCGCGGCCTGCTGGGAGTTGTACTGATGCTCCCCGGTGCGGAAGCCCGTGACGCGGAAGCTCGGGGCCGCGGGCAGGGGCGAGAGCTTCGCCCGGAGGGCCAGGGCGGCCTCAAGGTCGACTTGCGCCACGGCGTCCTTGAGTGCCTCCAGGTCCGTTGCCGCGGAGCCGACGCCCTCGAGGTCGGCGATGTGGGCGAAGACATCTTCCACCGTGCGCAGGCCCAGCAGGTCACGCACCGGGCCGGGATAGGTGAAGTGTAAGCGCGCACTCTGAACGTGACCGATGGCGGCTCCCGGAAGCCCGGCGAGCACCTCGGCGGAGGCCACGGCCTCCAGCCCGGCCACCGTTGTGGCGTAATACCGGGGTGGGGGCGGCCTGTCGGTGCTGTCGTCGGAGAAGTCTCTGGCCATCGGGGCTCCGGTGGCTCGGCGCTGGGTCCGGTAGAGTCGTGGCCGGCACGGAAACGGCGCGCGGTCGTTATTCCTCGCTCCGCACGTCCCGCTGCGTCCAGGACAGCACCTGCTCTCGCAGGTCCTGCAGGGTGCCCTCGGCAATCGCCGCCCGGATCCGGCGCATCAGGGTCTGGTAGAAGGCGATGTTATGGAGCGACAGCAGCCGCCAGGCGGTCGCCTCGCCGATCCGGAACAGATGGTGCAGGTACGCCCGGCTGTAGCGGCGGCAGGTCGGGCAATCGCAGCTCTCGTCCAGCGGCCCGGGATCGTCCTTGTGCCTGGCATTCTTGATCTTCACCGTCCCCTCCCACGTGAGCAGGCTGCCGTGGCGGGCCATGCGCGTGGGAAGAACGCAGTCGAACAGGTCGATGCCGCGGAACACGCATTCCACGATGTCCGCCGGGGTGCCTACGCCCATGATGTACCGGGGACTTTGCCATGGGAGCAGGGGCTCGCAGGTCTCCACCGCCGCCAGCATCTCGGCCTTGCTCTCCCCTACCGAGAGGCCACCCAGCGCATAGCCGTCGAAGCCGATCTCCAGGGTCCCTGCGGCGCTGCGCTCCCGCAGGTCCGGGTAGACGCTCCCCTGGATGATGCCGAACAGGGCCTGCCGCTCATTGCGATGGGCGTCTTTGGTCCGCTGCAGCCAGCGCAGAGTGCGCTCCATCGAGGCCTGTGCGTACTCGTACGTCACCGGGTAGCTGGTGCACTCGTCGAAGCCCATGGCGATGTCGCTGCCCAGAGCGTTCTGGATGGCGATGGACTTCTCGGCGGTCAGCAGCAGAGGGCGGCCGTCCACCGGAGAGCGGAACCGTACTCCCTCCTCGGTGATGTCGCGGGGATTGGCCAGAGAGAATACCTGGAAGCCACCACTGTCGGTGAGAATGCCGCCGCCCCAGTCCATGAACCGATGCAGGCCGCCGACATTGGCGACGATATCGTCACCGGGGCGCTGCCACAGATGGAAGGCATTGCAGCACAGAAGCTGCACCCCCACCGTCTCGATGTCCGTCGTATCGCAGGCGCGGACCACGCCCAGACTTCCGCAGGGCATGAAGGCCGGCGTGTCGATGGTGGCATGGGTGAGCCGCAGCCGTCCCAGACGGGCTTTCGCCCCGGATGGGGACGGCGTAGCGGCATTGAGCAGTTGGAGCTCAAGTGGGCTAGACAATGAGCATGCAGTCTCCATAGCTGTAGAAGCGGTACCCGTGTGCGGCGGCGTGAGCGTAGGCCGCAAGCACCCGCTCGCGGCCGGCGAAGGCAGACACCATCATCAGCAGCGTGGACCGGGGCAGATGGAAGTTCGTGAGCAGGCCATCCACCACCCGGAACTGATAGCCCGGTGTGATGAACAGCTTCGTCATACCGGCGCCCGGCACGACGGTGCCGCCGTCCACCGCCCGGCTTTCCAGCGTGCGGACGGAGGTGGTCCCCACGGCGATCACTCTCCCGCCCACCGCCCGGCAACGGCCAATGGCCGCGGCCACCTCCGGACCGATCTCACACCACTCCTCGTGCATCTCGTGCTCCTCCACTCGCTCCACGCTCACCGGCTGGAAAGTCCCCAGACCCACGTGCAGGGTGACGAACACCACCTCCACGCCCTTGTCTTGCACTCGCGCCAGCATGGCCTCATCAAAGTGCAGGCCCGCCGTGGGTGCGGCGGCGGCGCCGGCGCGCCGGGCGTACACCGTCTGGTAGCGCTCCCTGTCGGCCTCCTCGGGCTGGGGCCGGCGGATGTACGGAGGCAGCGGCATCCGCCCCAGGCGGTCGAGAACCGCCTCCAGAGCGCCCTCATGCCGCAGCCGGATCGTCCGCTCACCGCCTGCGCCCATCTGCTCAATCTCGACTGTCAGCTCGCCATCCCCGAATACGGCGCCGGCGCCCGGACGCATGCGGGCACCGGGACGCACCAGCGCCCGCCACCTGCCGGGCTCCAGCTCTCGCAGCAAGAGCACCTCCGCCTGTCCGCCCGTGGGCCGCCGTCCAATGAGACGTGCGGGGATCACCCGCGTATCATTGAGCACCAGGCAATCGCCACGGCGCAGGTGCTCCGGCAGGTGGGCGAAGATTCCGTCGCACGGCGCGCCCTCTGCTCGGGGCAAGAGGAGCATGCGCGAGTTCGGCCGCCGGTCGGCAGGCTGCTGCGCGATCAGCTCCGGCGGCAGTTCGTAGTCAAAGAGAGCAACATCCACAGTCAAAGCCTTCTGGCGAGTCTGCGAGTCGCGAGTCTACGGCAAGGGCGTCTACGGCATCTACGGCGACGGGAATGGCGGCGCAGGGCCGCACCCGGAGGTACCCAATCACCGCCCGGGGAACATTTTAGCTAATTGTCCCCCCTGATGGGAAGCATCATCGCCCGAGAACGAGGGATCGCGCATGTCGGGAGCACTGCTGGCGGCCGCGAGAAGAGTCACCATCACACCACCCGTGGGGGTCGACCTCACCGGGTTCGGCGCCCGGAGCGGGCCATCCGCGGGCGTTCATGACGACCTCCGGGCCTGCGCCCTGTACCTGACAGACACCGATCGCGAGCTGCTCATCCTCACCTGCGACCTCATCGGCCTGCACCATGAGGAGGTGGCGCAGGTCCGCGAGGGCATCGCGCAGCGCGCCGGGATCCCGCCGGAGAGGGTCATGATCTCCTGCAGCCACACGCACTCGGGGCCGGCGACACGCTGCCTCAACTACCTGGGCAAGCAGGACGAAGCCTACCTGTCCGAACTGCAGCGCCGCCTGGTGGGGCTTGCCGCGTGGGCGAAGTCAGAGGCCGTGCCCGCCAGGGCGGGGTCGGCGAGGACGCCACTGCGGGTCGGCGTCAACCGGCGGGAGTGGCGCGACGGGGGCATCGTCCTGGGGATCAACGAGGCCGGCCGCACGGCGCCCTATGTGGACCTGCTCTGCGTCGATGATGCCGAAAGCCGGCCACTTTGCCGTCTGTTTTGCCACGCGGCGCACGCGGTCACACTAGGTGGCGACAACCTGCTGCTCAGCGGCGACTGGCCGGGGTTTGCCCAGCGCGAGGTAGAGCGCTGCTACGGTCCGGGGTGTGTGGCCATGTTCATGCAGGGCTGCTGCGGGGACATCAACAGCCACGTCGGCGGCGGCTTCGAAGCGGCGCAGGCGGAGGGCAAACGTGTGGCGGCGGCGGTTCTCACGGCCGACCCCGAGGCCGCGCGCCGGGATGCGGTCCCGTTGGCCGCGGCGACGATCGGGCTGGAGCTGCCGCTGACGGATGTCCCCTCCGTCCAGGAGGCCCGAGAGTTGGTGGCGGACGCCCGGCGGCATGCACAGTCTTCCGCCGAGCAGGACAATTACGGCCTGCGCATGCTCAATGAGGGGATGGTGCGCTGGGCCGGGGAGTTGCTGGCCCTGGCCGAGGACGGCGCCGTCGGGCGCACGGTGCCCTTCGAGGTGCAGGCGTTGCGCATCGGCGATCTGGGCATCGTCGGTCTCCCGGGTGAGGTGTTCGTGGACTATGCGCTGGAGATCGACGCCGCCTGCGCCCTGCCCCGCACGGCCGTGGCCGCCTACACCAACGGGAACATCGGCTACGTCCCCACCGCGGAGGCATTCGCCGAGGGCGGATATGAAGTGCACAGCGCGATCCGGTTCTACGGCACCACCATGCAGACACCGCAGAGCGAGGAGCTGATCCTCCGGGCGGCGGCCGAGGCGCTGGCGAAGGTGGCGATCTGACAGGAGGCAGAGGGGTTCTTCCGGGCCGGGAACACCCCGCGCCGCCGCAGGTGTTGTAGAGAGTGGCACCTACTCGCTCCGCGCTGTGCGGCCGTTAGCGCCCACTTCTTTGCACCCGCGGGGCGTCGCAATCAACTGAGAGGTTCATGGGACGATGATGGCACGTTTGCTACGGATTGCGCAGTTTGCCGGACTGCTCATCCTCATGGTCGGCTACGTATCCGGGTGTTCGCGCCCCGAGGCCCCGGACGCCACCCAACCTTCGCCCTCCGACGTCGCCCAAGATCAGGATCACGATCATGACAAGAATCACGATCATGACAAGGATCACGACGACGATAAGAAGGCAGAGAAGGCTAAGGTGAAGGCCGAGGCAGAGCCCACCGTCGACGATGCCAAGACGGGCATGGACAGCGGCGAGGATACGGCCATCATGGAGTCGATCAGGAACCTGGTCGCCCTCATGGATAGTGATGACAAGCGTCTCGCCACCGAGGCTGGCCAGGTGCTTCTGAATGCGGCCAAGACGCACGAAAACATCGGTGTGCGGACGGCAGCCATTGCGGGTCTCGGCGCGAAGGCCGATGTCTGGGTCTCGGAGCTAAGCGCCTTCACCGCGGAGAGCAACCCGCCGAACCTGCGTCTCACCGCCATAGAGGCTCTGGGCATGGCCAGCCCGGGTGGGGAGGCTGAGAAGCGGCTGACCGAGCTCACAGAGAGCGAGGACCCGAGCATCAAGCGAGCGGCGGTGACGGCCGTGACGGCTCTGAGAGCAGGGGCGGGGGCCAATGAAATCGTGGCCCTGGTGGCCCAATTGGGCCAGCGCGATGGCGACAAGTCGGCTCAGGCGGCCATTGCTCTGACACTCAAGGGCAAGGAGGCGCTCCCGTTCCTGGCCGACGCGGTGCGCGATAGCGCCGCTGCGCGCCAGAGGCATGCGGCGACGATGTGCGTGGCCCTGATCTGCGCCGGCACCAACCCCAGCCAGGAGAAGTTCGCCAAGGCGGCCCACAGCACGCGCAAGGGCGAAGCCCAGACCCACCCGGCCTACCTCGAGGGCCTGCCGATCCTCGCGGCCGCGCTGAAGGATGAGGCTCCCATGGTGCGCGAGATCGCGGCTCAGGGCCTGGGCTACCTGGGAGACGCGAAGGCCACGCCGCTCCTGGCGAAGGCATTGGACGACAAGGACGTGCATGTGCGCCGCCGGGCCGCCTCGGCCCTGTGCACGCTGCCGGCCGAGGCCGCCCAGAAGCGTCTGGAGCAGGCGGCGCGCCGCGACAGCGATCCGGAGACTCGCCGCTTCGCCGTGGAGGCGCTGGGCTGGCTCGGCACGCCCTCGGTGGGCCCGGCACTCATCGCGGCCAGCAGAGATAGCGTAGCGGAGGTCAGGCGGGCGGCGGCTATCCAGATGGGGCGCCTCAAGGACAAGAGCACTCTGCAGAGCCTGGTTGAGCTGTTCGAGGACCCCAACGAGGACGTGCGCTGGTCGGCGGTGCAGGCGGTGGCCGGTATGCAGGACAAGGAGGCCACCCAGTACCTGGTGGCCGCCCTGGACGATCCCGTGCCGCAGGTGGCCAATGCGGCGGAAGCCGGCCTGCAGCGGCTCGGAGTGGCCAAGCGGAGGCTGCCCGGCGCCGACTAGACAGAACGTGCCTTTCCGGCAAGATGGCCGCGCCTGGGTGCCGCCATCTTGCCGGTGTCCCACACCCCGGAGTACCTCTCCCCATCGCGATCGCAAAAAACCCGTTACACTCCGCTCCGTCGAGACGTCCGCCCTCAAGATGCTCTGTGTCGGTGCCGCAAACAGAACTGTCACTTCCCGGTGCCGCGGCGGCATCGCCGCAGCTCGGAGGTGCGCCGACGGCCGGCGGGAAGCCCGGCCGGGCCCAGCGCCATGCCCGTGGCCGCCGCACCGAAGTCGGCCGATCGGCCTCGGGAAGCCACCGGCGATGCCACAGCGCGACGGCCTGGAAAGGAACTGTGTTTGCGATGACCGACGGACGCTCCGTTCATGCGACCGATCCCAGGGCCGGCGGCTCCAACGGCGGCCGCCAGGCGCCGCAGGTAAGCCAGAAGTTCGTGACCTTCTTCCTCGCCGATGAGGAGTACGGAATCGAGATACTCAAGGTGCACGAGATCATCGGCATGATGAGCATCACCCGTGTGCCCAGGACCCCCACGCATGTGCGGGGTGTCATCAACCTGCGCGGGAAGATCATCCCGGTCCTGGACCTGCGGCTGAAGTTCCTCATGCCGCCCACCGATGACACCGACCAGACCTGCATCATCGTGGTCCAGGCGGCCGGAGGCCAGATGGGGGTCGTGGTTGACCGCGTATCCGAGGTGCTGGCCATCGACTCGGACGACATTGAGGAGACACCCTCCTTCGGCTGCGAGGTCA
>CAYRFY010000426.1:0-7362 GCA_964423635.1 uncultured Armatimonadia bacterium
GGGGGGTGAGGTGACGTGAATCGGCGCCTGCCCGGAACCTGCATAATCTGAGCTGTAGCGCGCCAATGGAGGGCACTGTACGCGGCCGGCCTGTACCGCGCCAATGCGCGGCGCCTCGGCCCGCCCCACAAACGACGGGTGGCCGCTCGGCCCTGTCAGACAGCGATCACTTCGAGGGCGCCAAAGTTCGCCCCACCACACAGATCGAGGGATGTGCCGCATGTCCACGGAGCAGTCCGGACCGGCCCTGGAGTTCAAGCCCGACCTGCAGCAGGCCACTGAACGCTGGCTGGCCTTCTGGGAGCAGGAGATCATCGACCGGCCGGTGTGCAACATGCGGGCGCCTAAGGACGGCGCGGAGCCGGTAGGCGGGCCCCCATACCTGGCCGGGGCTCGCGAGGATTTCGGGCCCATCGTGCAACGAGTGCTGGACAGCGCGGCCACCATCTGGTGGGGCGGGGACGCCATTCCCAACTACACTCCCAGCTTCGGCCCCGACATGATGGCCGCCTGGATCGGGGCGGACCTGGAGTTTGATGAGGACAACTACGGCACCAATTGGGTCGTCCCCTGCATCGATGACTGGGACGCCGCACTGCCTCTGACCCTCGATCCTCAGAACCGCTGGTGGCGCCGGATGCTGGACTTCTGCGCCGCCCTGGCCGACGCGTTCGACGGCAAGATGCTCGTGGCCCATCTGGACCTGCACAGCAATGCCGACCTGCTCTCGGCCATGCGCAGCCCTCAGAAGCTCTGCATGGACTTCTTCGACATCCCCGAGACGCTCGACCGGGCCACCCAGAACGCCATCGACCTGTACAGACCCGTCTACGAGGGCCTCTACGAGGCCGGGCAGATGGGCAAGCACGGGACGCTGGGGTGGGTCGCGGCCTATCACCCGGTGAAGACCAACACCATCCAGTGCGACTTTGCCGCCCTCATCGGTCCCGAGCACTTCCAAAGGTACGTCCTGCCCGGCCTCGAGGCGGAGGCGGCATACTTGGAGCACTGCGTCTACCACTACGACGGCCCCGAGTGCCTGGTGCACCTGGACGATATCTGCTCCATCAAAGGCCTGGACTGCATCCAGTGGACCACGGGAGCGCGGAACCCGGCCTTCATGGAGTGGCTGGACCTTCTGAAGACGATCCAGGCCAAGGGCAAGAGCCTCTGGATCCCCTGCAACACCGAGGACATCAAGGTCTACCACAAGGAGCTGGACCCGACGAAGCTGTTCTATGACTGCTACGCTCCAAGCCAGAAGGTGGGCGAGGAGACCTTGCAGTGGCTGGTGGACAATACGTAGCGCATCCGCCCGGCGGCGGCGTCCTGCTGTCGGTCTCCCGGCAAGCCCTCATCCGTCGGTCTCACCAAGTACGGAGGCGCACCGATGACAGCCGATCCCCGGGCCCTCTTGGCCCTCTGCCTGCTCGCGGCGGGCCTCCTGCTGCCGAGGCCGTGTCTCGCCGCGCCCCAGGAGGCCGATGAGCTTGTCCTGGCCGCGGACGGTCAGACAGCCTATCGCATCTGGCTGGCCGAAGACGCCTCCGCTCCCGAGAGAACGGCAGCACGGGAGCTGGCCGACTACCTGCAGCGCACCACCGGCGCCCAGTTCGCCATCGGGGAGCCGGGGACACCGGGCTCGGGGACGATCGCGGTGGGACCGGGTGCCGCCAGGGCCTTGGAGCCGGACCTGAACCTGGACAGGTCCGAGCTGGGCGAGGACGGCATCGTCCTGCGCACGGTCGGTCCCAACCTCATCCTCAGCGGTGCCGAAGGCTCCCGGCGTGGCACGCTGTACGCTGTCTATGAGTTCCTTCAGCGCGTGGTGGGTGTGCGCTGGTGGACGCCCAGCGAGGAGTCCGTGCCCTCCCGGCCAACGCTCACCGTCGAGCCACTGGACGTCCGCTACAAGCCGCCCTTCCTGTACCGCGAGGTCTTCGGCTGGGGCATGGTCCAGGAGGAGCGGCAGTGGGGGTATGACGATTCGGATGCGGCGGCGCTCAACTGGGAGAAGGCCCGGTTCGCCGCCCGACTGCGCAACAATGGGCACGGCACCTCGATGCCCGCCGGCCTCGGCGGCTGCTACATGCCGCTGGGCTGGTGCCACACCTTCTACCCCTTCATGCCTCCGGACAAGTACTTCGAAGACCACCCGGAGTGGTACAGCGAGATCGACGGCAAGCGTGTGAGCGAAGGCGCGCAGCTTTGCATGACCAATGATGAGATGCTGCAGGAGCTCTCCAGGAACGTGCTGGCGGCGATCCGCAAACAGCCCAGCCTCGGCATCGTCGTGCTGACCATGAACGACTGGCGCGGCAACTGCCAATGCCCCCGGTGCCGAGCGCTGGATGAGGCCGAGGGCTCGCCCATGGGGTCGTTACTGTACGGGGTGAACAAGGTCGCCGAGGCGGTGGAGGGAGAATTCCCGGAGATGCTGGTGGCGACGCATGCGTACATCTACGCGCGCAAGCCACCCAAGACCATTCGCCCGCGGGACAATGTGCTGATCTGGCTGTGTGTCATCGAGCGCTCGGCGCCGCAGCCCATCGACAGCGATGAGAACCGCACGCTGATGGAAGACCTTCAGGGCTGGGCGCAGGCGGCGCCGCGGCTGTTCATGTGGGACTACACCATGAACCTGCCCGGGCCCCTGGCGCCGTACCCCAACTGGCAGGTGTTCGGCGAAGACCTGCGCACCTACCGGGACCACAACGCCGTGGGCGTGTTCATGGAGAGCGAGTCCGTGGGCTTCAGCCATTTTGCAGAGCTGAAGGTCACCCTCATGGCCCACCTGCTGTGGGACCCCTCGCAAGACGAGCAGGCCCTCATCGATGAGTTCCTCCGCGGCTACTACGGCGCGGCGGCCCCGGCGCTGGGCGAGGCCATGGCGGCCTTGCAGGAGCGGGCGAAAGGGCATCGCTTCACCTGGCACGACGGCCCGGACGCCCACTGGCTGGACCTGGCGACGATGAACCGCGTCACCGAGCTGTTCTCCCGGGCGGAGACGGCGGTGGCCGCCGAGCCGGCGCTGCTGGCCCGGGTGCGGCGCTCCCGGCTCAGCATCGACCACCAGTGGCTCCGGGGCTATGGGCTGTACAGACAGCAGGCGGCGCAGCAGGGCGTGGATTTCCTGGGGCCGGAGGACCCCGCCGAAAGCGCCGCGAATTTCTCCGCCCGCGTCCGGGCGGAGGCCGCCACCTGGACACCCGACTTCATGACGCGCTGCATCGGCTCGTGCATGGGAGGTATGGACGCCTATCTCGACGGTCTGCAGATGCTCGCCGCCGCGGCGGGCAGAAGTTCGCCCCTGCCACCGGTCTTCGCAGAGATCCCCCGCTCGCAGATCGTGGACATGGACGAATCGCTGGCCACCGTCTTCACCTATGCGGGCGCCTCCATCGTGGAGGACCCCGGGGCCGCCAACGGACTGGCGATGAAGGTGCCCAGGGCACAGCAGCCGAGCTGGGCGGTGCAGGCCAAGACCCGGGGTCTTGGCGATCTCGGGGGCTTCGGCACGTACCAGGTCTATGCCGTTGTCCGCTGCGAGGTGCAGGCGGAAGAGGGGGCCGCCTTCGTCGGGGGTGTGTGGGACGACAGGAACCGCGTCGGACTGGGGGCTGTGAGCTTCCCTATCGGCGCGCCGGCACCGCCGCCCACGGCCGAGGAGATCGACCGCAATCCCGATATCCGGTTCGCCACCATCGCCGGCGGTGATCCGGTGACCGACGGCGAGTACCACTTGTACGACTTCGGCACCCACGACCTGTCTCACGACGGCATCTCGATCTGGGTCGGCACCACCACAGGCGACATGTACGTGGACCGCTTCGTGTTGGTCAGGAAGTAGCCTGCCGCCGTCCGCCGTCCCTGGGCCCCCAGTGGTCAATGGGGCGGGTCTTCCAGCCCGCCGCCGTTTGCCGTCCGCCGTTCCGTTTCCGTCGCTTTTCCCTCGCCACACCCCGTACGCAACGCTTTCGGGCGCCCTTGCCTTGTCCGAGGACGCCCCCATTGTCTGGGATGACTGATGACTGAACGCTTTCGTGTGACACCGCGCTCGCTGCTCATCGGCCTGATCGGCGCGGCGGTGGTATGCTTCATCGTCTGCTGGGCCGAGCTGGTGGTCACCACCATCCAGATCGCCATCTGCCAGTTCGCCCCGGCGGCCATCGGTCTATTGCTTCTCGTGGTCCTGGTGAACGTGGGCCTCAAGCGCATCTGGCGTCGCATTGCGCTGAAGCCCCACGAGATCATCGTCATCTACGTGATGGTGCTGGTGGCCGCACTCACCACCTCCCGCGGCCTGCTGGAGCGCTGGCTACCGGCCCTGGTCGCGGTGAACTACTACGCCACTCCCGCCAACCACTGGGAGGACACATTCTTCCCCAATATCCCGCAGTGGGCGGTGCCCTGGGATATCCAGGGCGGGGCGCAGGCGCCCATCGTGGTGAGCTTCTACGAGGGCCTCAAGCCCGGGGCCTCGATCCCCTGGCAGCCGTGGGCAGGACCCATCGGCTGGTGGCTCATTGTCGTCATCGCCATGCTGCTCTCGTGCGCCTTCATGGCCTCCATCATCCGCCGACAGTGGATCGACAATGAGAAGCTCAGCTTCCCGCTGGTCAATCTGCCGGTCGAGATGGCGAAAGATGAGTCCGACGGCCGGTCGTTCTTCGCCAACAAGATGATGTGGATCGGTTTTGCTCTGCCCACTATCGTGTTTGCCCTCAACGGCCTCCACGGCATCCATCCGTCATTGCCGCGCATCCCTACGGAGTATCCCCTGAACTCTGTGTTCGACGGCATGGGCAGGCCCTGGCGTGACCTGGGCTTCACCACAGCCTACTGTTCCATGGCCGCCGTGGGGTTCAGCTACTTCCTCCCCGCCGAGGTCCTCTTCTCACTGTGGTCGTTTTATGTCCTGCTGCGGTTCGAGAACATCGTCTTCTCGGCCTTCGGCGCCGCGCCCGAGGCCATGCCGCTGTATCCCACGACTCTCTGGAACGGGTACCAGGTCATGGGGGCCTATCTCGTCCTCATGGTCTACTTCGTGAAGGCCGCGTTGCCCCATCTGCGCCACGTCTGGGCGGTAACCGCGGGGCGTGTTCCCGATGACGGCCACGGCCGCGAGTTCATCCCCTACCGCTATGCCGTCATCGGCCTCGGGATCGCTCTGGCCGTGTCCATCTACTGGTTCACCAAGCTGGGGATGTCGCCGTGGATGGCCGTCATCGAGGTGGTCGTCTACGTGTTCGTGGTCATCGTCGTCATGGCCCGCAGCGTGGGCGAGGCGGGCATGCTCATGACCGAGACCAGCTTCCGGCCGGTGGATTTGGTCAAGCTCTTCACCCGCGCCGGCAATCTGGGCCCCTCCACCCTCACCGCCCTGTCGCTGGCGGACGCCGTCTTCACCCGCGACCTGCGCGGCAATCTCATGAGCACCTTCCTCGACGGGCTGAAGATGTCCGACCTGGTCAAGCTCGACCGCCGGCACCTGTTTGGGGCCATCGCCGCCGCCTTGATCGTCGCCCTGCTGGTCGGCGGCGCCCTGCATCTCATCATCCCCTACCAGCGTGGGGCGATGACGCTTTATAGCTACGTCTACCGCGGCAACTCCCTGCTCGGCTTCCAGCACTTCCAGCCCGTGATGGATGCCCCCGACAAGTACGACCCCCGGCTCCCCGTGTTCTTCAGCTCCGGGGTGATCGTGGCGGTGTTTCTCAGCATCATGCGGGCCAGATACGCCTGGTGGCCCCTGGCACCCCTGGGCTTCGCCCTCTCCGGCTCCTGGAGCATGATCGTCTTCTGGTTCCCGATCTTTGTCGCCTGGCTGCTGAAGTGGGGAATTGTGCGCTACGGGGGGATGAAGACCTACATGAACCTCAAGCCCCTCTTCCTGGGGCTCATCTTGGGAGAGTTCTCCCAGGCGGTCCTCTGGGCGACTATCGCCGGAATCTGGAGGACGCCGGCGCCGTCTTTCCCGTGGCCTTGAGACGGCCGGGAAACGGCGGGAAACAGGTGACAGGAAACAGGTGACAGGAAGGGCGGGAACGGAAACGGCAGGAGCCGCAGGAAACAGGAACGGCGGGAACGGCAACGGCAGGGGCGGTCCCGCAGGTGGCGAGCAGAGGGCGCGCGCCAATCGCGGGAGGGGCAACGGCGGCGATGCGGGACACGCGAGTGTTCAAAGAGGTTGGGGTTGATTGAGGGTGACAAGGCCCTGACGCAACCAGAGCAACCGACTGTCGGGTGGGGGACCAGGCCAATGGACGACGTCAAGGAGTTGGTCGTCTGGCAGCAGGGCATTGCCCTGTGAAAAGCCGTCTATGATGCAACTGCCGGCTTCCCACCTTCCGAGCGGTAGGGCCTAACTGGACAGATGAGGCGCGCTACAGTCGCCATTCCGTCGAACCTCGCCGAAGGTCGAGGACGCGGCGGCCGGAGGGAATACCGTCAGTTCGTGACCATGGCCCGGGGTCCAGCAGCAGAGTTGGAGACGCAGATCATTCTCGCGAGGAAACTTGCGTTTCTGGACGATGCTTCCGCCGCCCAACTCCTGTCGAGCGTATGTGATGTTGCCCGGATGCTCAGCGGCCTCGCGAAGTCTTTGGCTGTCCCCTCGGCCTCACGCGGCTAGCCAGGGGCGTCGGTGCTCTCGTCCTGCGGGACCGTCCCTGTAGTTTCCCGCCGTTGCCTTTCGTGCCGTTGCCTTTCGCGCCGTTCCTGTCACCTGTTTCCTATCGCCTATCACGTGCCGTTCGCCGCAACCACTCCCCACCGAGGAGGTGAGCCAGGCCCGTCCGGGACGAGATTTGCTCCGGCCGGGCGCAGTGGTCGATCCACCCAACCATTCCACACTTCGGAGGAGAGCCATGCGACTGACCCTACTCCACACACTCTTGCTGTGCGTGCTGTGCACCCCTCTGTTGGCCTACGACATGGGCGATCTGCCCAAGTGGTCCATGGGCGACAAGCTGATGGCAATCGCCCTGCCCCCGGGGACCGAGATCCCCCAGACCGACCAGTGGCCCGCGGCCGCCTGGTTGGAGTACAATGACGTACAGTTTGTGATCTACGCCAAGCACATCGCTCCCCTGGACCTCGAGACCGGCAAGGCGCGGTACTCCGTGTGGATCAGCGTTCCGCCGCAGTACCGGGAGGAGATCGAGAAGGACCGGCCGATGACGGGCGCCGACGCCTTCGCGTATCTCCAGCGGGCCAACTGCTCCTCGATTGTCGCCGAACTCTACACCGGTCCCGGCAATACTTGGGGCGCCGCCGAGGGGGCAGAGCCCTGGACGGCACAGAACGGCCGCTGCGTACTGGGGGTGTTCGAGCCCGTGCCGGGTGGGGTTGCGCCGAGGG